>CAYSIH010000025.1:0-13986 GCA_964431005.1 uncultured Sphaerochaeta sp.
AACCATTTTCAAACGTAATATTCAGAGCTGGTTGCTCATAAAGTTTCATTCGTATATAGTTGTAACTATTGAATCATCCTACTATTAAGGAGTCTTTTTACATGAAAAATGAACTTAACGTACGCTTTGGGCATTCACCTGAGGAGTTGTCCATGGATTTTGCAGAACACCTCAAGTACAGCCAAGATGCAGACATTTTCCATACAACCCAAGAAGATAGATATACAGCTCTGGCTCTCACAATCCGAGACAGAATTATACACCAATGGAACTTAAGCAGAAAAACTCAAAACAACAAAAAAGCAAAACGAGTCAGCTACCTATCCCTAGAGTTCCTGATGGGAAGGGCAATGACGAACAACGTCATCAACCTAGGAATCGAGGATGAACTGAAGGAGGCCCTTGCCTCCCTCGGCTATACCTATGAAGAACTCGCTGACATTGAACACGATGCAGGTCTGGGAAATGGTGGACTAGGAAGATTGGCTGCTTGTTTCCTCGACTCCCTAGCAACCCTGGAGTACCCTGCCTATGGCTATGGTATCCGCTATAACTATGGAATCTTCCGCCAACAGATTAAAAACGGTTGGCAGGTCGAACAGCCGGACAACTGGCTCAGACACGGCAACCCTTGGGAGATTGAACGCCATGATGTCGCCTACACTGTACAATTTGGCGGAGAAGTCCGCCTCATCCGTGAAAAGGGCAGGGATAACTTCAAATGGATCGGAGCAGAACAGGTCATAGGAGTTGCATACGACATGCCTATCATCGGCTATGGGTGCAAGACAGTAAACACCCTCAGGCTCTGGTCTGCAAAAAGTCCCGATGAATTTGACTTCCATGAGTTCAACGAAGGAGACTACACCGAAGCTGTGCGTTCAAAGATATCTGCAGAGAACCTCAGCCAAGTCCTCTATCCCAATGATACACTCTATATGGGTAAGGAGCTCCGCCTGAAGCAGCAGTACTTCTTTGTCGCCTGCTCGCTTGCAGACATCGTGAAAACTTTCAAACGGGGAAATTACAAGTGGTCGGAGTTTGCTGACTTTGCTGCAATCCAGCTCAATGATACCCACCCCTCTCTGGCAATACCCGAAATGATGCGCATTCTTATGGATGAGGAGAATCTAGCTTGGGATGAAGCATGGGCCATCACCAATAGTGTAATGGCATACACAAACCATACGCTCATGCCTGAGGCTCTGGAGAAGTGGTCGCTGCCGATGCTGCAGTCAATCCTTCCCAGACACTTGCAGATTATCTACGAGATCAACCACAGGTTCATGCAGAGTGCAGTATCCTTCTTCCCTCTACAACCACAGGTACTCAGCAAGATTAGCATCGTGGAGGAGTCCAATCCAAAGCAGATTCGCATGGCAAACCTTGCCATTATCGGCAGTCACAGCACCAACGGTGTAGCTGCCCTTCACTCAGAGTTGCTCAAGCGGACAATGTTCTCCGAGTTCAACACCATCTACCCTGACAGGTTCAACAACAAGACCAACGGAATAACCCAAAGGCGCTGGTTGCTTGATTCAAACCCAAAGCTTGCAGCAAAGATCACCGAAGCGATTGGTGACGGTTGGATCACAGATTACGACCAGATCGCCAAACTTGCCCCATTTGCTGAGGACAAGAACTTTATCGCTGATTTTGCAAAGATCAAACTGGAAAACAAGATTAATGCAGCAGCATTCCTGAAAAAGGATTGTGGCTTGATCATTGATCCCAACAGCCTCTTTGATGTCCAGGTCAAACGTATCCATGAGTACAAACGACAGCTGCTCAATGCCCTGAACATCATGCTGATCTACAATGACCTCAAGCAGGGAGGAGAGGCTACAAAGAATATGCCCCCCATGACTTTCCTTTTCGGAGGAAAGGCTGCCCCAGGGTATGTCAATGCAAAACTCATCATCAAGCTGATCAACAACATAGCCAGTGTCGTCAACGCAGACAAACAGGTTAACAAGCTCCTATCTGTTCATTTCATGCCTAACTACAGGGTGACGATGGCAGAGAGCATCATCCCAGCCACTGACCTTTCCGAGCAGATATCCACTGCAGGAACTGAGGCATCCGGAACAGGAAATATGAAGTTCATGTGTAACGGGGCCCTGACCATCGGAACTATGGATGGCGCCAATGTGGAGATCGCAGAGGAAGCAGGTAAGGAGAACATGTTCATTTTTGGGCATACGGAAGAGGAGATCACCAAACTAGGGCCCTCCTACGACCCCTTTGCTTGGGCGATGGAGGACAAGGAGATCAAGGATGCGGTCGCACTTCTTTCTACCGGATACTTCAACGTAAACGAACCCAACATATTTGAACCTCTTCGTAGGAGTCTCTTCGAAGGTGGGGACAAATACTTCCACTTTGCAGATTTGCGCATGTACGCTGATGCTCACAGAAGTGCCAGAGAACTGTACAAGGGTGATCAGAATGAGTGGAACCGTAAGGCTATCATTAACGTCGCCTCCAGCGGGAAGTTCTCCAGTGACCGGACCATCACCCAGTATGCACAAGAGATCTGGAATCTCAAGAAATGTCCTGTAGCGCGGGGTAACGGTATTGAGACCGCATTGCAGGATGCAATGAAAAAATAGGTAAAATAGCTACTACAACAGGCTCCATACCCGGAGCCTGTTGTTTCATATATAGCATAATGCTTTGAAAATGACGGGATTATAGCATACTGAAATAAGTAAGTATCACTCTTATAAGAAGATAAAATAATAGTGATAAATATTTGGAATTTATGACGTATTATTAGCAATCAAGAGAAAAATACTGGTATATTCTTAGTCATGCAAAAATTTTGGGAACGCGTAAGAACTCTTTTGGGGTCACCTAATGTAGTGGAACTCGCCGAGATGCTTGATGTTAAGAGAAGCACACTATCCAGTTGGATTCACAACGACCGTCGCCCTCCTATGGACGTTCTTTTGAACCTCACGGCCCAAACAGGGCTGAGTCTTGAGAAACTGGAGTATGGCTTTGATTGGGAACCATCAGAGGATGAAGAAGCAGCTGAGAACCACTCTCCAAAGTTCAAGGCAATCATGCAGATGGTATCGAGCCTGAACAGTGAGGAACAGGATATAGTCTACAGACTACTCTCCTACATGAAGAAAAAACATTAGGAGATTACCCTAGAAAAAAGCATCACTACCGAGGGAGAGAGTATTGCCAAAACAGGAGCTATAAGCATAGCTGGCAAAAAGTTCCCTGTCTTGCTCTTTCGTATATCCAACAACCCCAGACCAATCATCATCAACAGCACCCCGCCAACTGCTGAGAGCTCGGCTATGCCACTCTCACCGAGTATAGGGGAGATGAAGCCTCCTGCTAGAGTGAAGAATCCCTGGTATACTAGGATGACAAGGGCGCTCGCCATGACACCAGGGCCATAGACTGCACTGAAGATGATCGCCATACAACCGTCCATGACCGACTTTACCAAAAGTAGCTGGTAATCCCCTGTCGTCCCTGCCTGTATGGAGCCGACTACAGTCATGGCCCCCGAACAGAAAAGTAAGGATGCATTGAGAAATCCCAGGGCAAAATTCTTGGCAGCCTGCTCAGAACCATGTTTCTTTCCTAGCTTTGATTCGATCCAAGTCCCCAAGGAGAGCACCCCATCCTCTATGGAGAGGGCATACCCCACAAATCCTCCCAATATGGTGGAAAAGATGAGAATCAGAAACGACCCGGTCTGCATAGCCATGGAAATGCCGATGACTAAGGTGATCAACCCTGATGAGGTGAAGACGACGTCCTTATAGGAGTCTTTGAGACGATTCTTCAAAAACAAGCCGATAAGGGACCCGAGGATAACTGTCAGACAATTGATATAGGTGGCAAACATAATGGATAGGAGTATAATACGTAAGAAAGACAAGGACAAGGAACCACTATGCAAAACATCCTTCTAGCAGCAGGATTAGGGAGAAGAAGCGGAGGCGAAAAGCTATTGCTCCCCTACAAAGGCCAAACGATCATCGCACATGCTGTTGAGCAATCGCTAGCAGCGGGGCTCTATACGGTTGTGGTCACAGGCTTCAGGAGAACCGAAATTGAGCAGGCGCTCATACCTTTTGCCTGTCCGAACCTCACTCTGGTCCATAATAGCGAGTACGCCCTTGGACAGGGTTCCTCCACCCAGGTAGGGGCAAGGGCTCTACGCTCCCTAGAGGACTTCTTCATTTCACTCTCTGACATGCCTCTGATCAAAGCTTCCCACTACCACACCCTTGCCCACAACTTTGCCTCGTCTGACGCACTGAGACCTCTCTACAGGGGTCAGATCGGTCATCCTGTGCTCCTAAGGGCCAGTTTCAAAGCTCTGATCCTTGAACAAAAGATCCCTTTTACCATGCAAGCACTTCTAAAGGATTTCCACGTAGAAGCGTGCATCGTCGATGATGAGGCCTATGTCCTCGACATCGATACAATGCACGCCTACGCAGAACTTCTCATGCACCCTAGGCCTTGACGGCAACCACCTTATCACCCACCCTAGTCAGATGAATGGCCTCTGAGGAGAGAAACTCTCCTGCAAGCAACTGAACGGAGAGCGGGTTTTCAACCAGCCTCTGGATAGCTCGTTTTACAGGACGGGCACCAAAAGAGGCATCAAAGCCCTCTTGAAAGACCATATCCACCACGTCCTCGTCCCAGCTTAAGGCATGACCACGTCGTTCAAGCCGACTGGCAAGCTGTTCTAGCTGTATGCCTACAATCTTCTTGATCTGTTCGGCTCCCAGACTCTCAAAGATGATAATCTCATCAAGACGGTTGATGAACTCCGGCTTGAAGGAATCATGAATTATAGCGAGGACCTGCTTACGGGCCTCGTTCTGGTCTGTGGCCTGCAACAGGAGCGAGCTTCCCAGGTTGCTGGTAAGAATGATCACCGTATTGGTAAAGTCTACGACCCTACCCTGTCCATCGGTGAGCCGTCCGTCATCCAGAAGTTGTAAGAGGACGTTGAACACATCCGGATGCGCCTTTTCAATCTCATCAAACAGGATGACAGAGTAGGGTCTTCTTCTTACGACTTCGGTCAGCTGCCCCCCCTGGTCGTACCCGACATATCCTGGAGGTGCGCCTATAAGGCGGCTTACCGAGTACTTCTCCATATACTCACTCATATCAATGCGGGTAAGGGCCTTCTCATCGTCAAAAAGGAACGAGGCAAGGACCTTTGCCAGCAGGGTCTTTCCCACTCCAGTAGGACCTGCGAAGAGGAAACTCCCCAAGGGGCGCCTTTCATCACCAATGCCCGCCTTGTTACGCCTGATGGCATCGGAAAGAGCGGTAATGGCCTCTTTTTGCCCGACGACCTGCTCTGAAAGGGTATTTTCAAGTTGGAGGTACTTCTGCATCTCACTGCCGGTCATCTTGGTAATGGGGACACCTGTCCAGTTGCTGACGATCCGGGCGATGTCATCTTCGCTGACCTCCTCACGGAGCATCTGTTTGCCGTCGACCTGACCTTGGGCCAAGAGGGTGCTCTGCTCTTGGATTTCCTTGACCAAGGTAGGGATCGCCCCATGCTTTATCTGGGCTGCCTTTGCAAGGTCCCCATCCCTCTCTGCCTGCTGTTCCTCAACCTTTAGCTGCTCTAGGCTTGCCTTCTTCTCCCGCAACTTGGCAATGGCATTGCGCTCATTGCCCCACTGCAACTGCATGCTATCACGTTTGCCTTTCAGCAAACTCACCTCATTTCGTATTTTCTCGAGGCGTTCAAGGCTGGTAGCATCGGTCTCACGGGTAAGGGCCTGCTCCTCAATGTTCAGCTGTAGGATTTTCCTTTCGATCTGATCAAGCTCCTCAGGCTGGCTCTCAATCTCCATCTTCAATTGACTGGCGGCTTCATCGACCAGGTCTATCGCCTTGTCAGGAAGGAAACGGTTGGTGATGTAGCGATTGCTCAAGGTTGCTGCAGCCACAAGGGCTTCATCTTTGATGCGAACCCCATGGTGCACCTCATAGCGCTCCTTGAGACCTCGCAATATGGCAATGGTACTCTCAACAGTGGGTTCACTGGTGTAGACCGGCTGGAACCTGCGCTCCAGGGCCTTATCCACTTCAATGTACTTGCGGTACTCATCCAACGTAGTGGCCCCAATGGCATGCAACTCCCCGCGGGCCAAAGCAGGCTTGATGAGGTTTGATGCATCGGTGGAGCCTTCGCTAGCCCCAGCCCCTACGATGGTGTGCAACTCATCAATGAACAGGATGATACCCCCTTCACTGCTGGTCACTTCCTTGATGACAGCCTTCAGCCGCTCCTCAAACTCACCACGGAACTTTGCTCCTGCCACGAGAGAGCCCACATCGAGGGATAAGAGGCGCTTGTTCTTAAGCGACTCAGGTACGTCTCCACTATTGATGCGTTGGGCAAGCCCTTCGACTATAGCGGTCTTTCCCACTCCGGGTTCTCCGATGAGTACGGGGTTGTTCTTCGTTCTTCTGGAGAGTACTTGCATCAGGCGCCTAATCTCCTCATCGCGGCCGATGACAGGGTCGAGCTTGCCTTGGCGTGCAAGGAGAGTCATGTCCTTACAATACTTGTCCAATGCCTGGTAACGGCTCTCGGGATCTTCATTGTCGATGGTCTGGTTCCCTCTGATGCTTTGCAGTGCCTGCATGATCCCGTCCCGTGTCACCCCAAGGTTTTTCATGGCCTTTCCGGCAGGACATGGGTCATCGAGAATGGCAAGCAGAATATGCTCTGCACTGAGAAACTCATCCTTGAACTCTAAGGCTATCTTGTCTGCAGCATATAGCTGATTCCCCAGGGCTGCAGAGATAGTTCGCTTTACACTACCCCCATACGCTTTGGGTAGGCGGTCAACCAGGTCTTCCAAGGCTGTTTGTATCTGTCTTGGGGGCACTCCCAACCTTTCGAAAAGTGGAGAAAGCAATCCCTCTTTCTGATTGAGCAGGGCAAGCAGGATATGTTCGCTTGATATCTCTGCGTTTCCCCTTTCATTCGCTAAGGTGTCGGCATCGCCAACAGCTTGGCGAAGCTTGATGGTCATTTTGTCTATATTCATATATTTTCCTCACTATTTGGGTATGAGGCAACAGACCCCTAGGGGAGTCCTTTCCTGTACATAGCAAATATACTGAGAAAATGTTCTGTCGACTAGGAACGACTTACAACAGGGGTTTTTTTGGGGTTGGTCTTAAAGAACTCGAGATAGTTTGCGATCAGCTCTTTAGAAAGGGCCATCTCAAAGGTATCCAAGAAAGCCACTTGGAAGCATGAGGACTCAAGCAGCAACAGTATGTGGTTGGCAACCTTGTTGATATCACACTCGATGATATCCCCGTCTCTGACACCTACGCGCAACAACCGCTTGAAAAGGATGGTGAGCTTGGCAGTCCTTCTCATGACTATCTCGTTGAAATCACGCCCCTCTTTTTTCATCTGAAGCATCACGTCCACTAAGGATGTAAGTTCACCTTCATGTGCTGTCGCCGTATCCATGATCTCAGAACAGATTCTCTTGATCCTATCCATGTAGTTGTCTTCGGACGACCAGGCCATGGATGCATACTTGGCAAACATACGCCCGGTAACAAGTTTTACCGCATAGTAGTAGATCTCTTCCTTGTCCTTGAAATACTGGTAGATGGTTGGCCGGGAAATTCCACACTCCAATGCAATGAGAGAGAGATTGGAATCACGATACCCTTCGCGTCCAAATACCTTTAACGCTGTCTGCAGTATCTTTTCCTTTCTGGCCTCATGATCAATCTTCTTGGGCATGCTCTAAAATCCCCCTAAACCTATCTGTGCGCTATTGTTATATTACACTATACCATTATACTGTAAAAAACACTATATTATTGAGGGATTTTTATGTATATAACATCAGCGCTTTTAGCCATTATATTTATACTATTGGCTATAACAATTATAAGAACGCTCCTTCTACGTCGAAAAAGAAGCGAGAGTTCCTTTCCAACCTCCCTCCCTAACGCTGCCCCAGCTATAGAGAAACTCCAGCACGCCATCACCTACAAAACAGTGAGCCGCGGCAAAGAGGGCGAGACGGACTGGGACCAATTCAGCCAATTGGCCGCCTATCTTGCTGAAGCCTTCCCCCTTTGCGATAAGCACCTGAAAAGGGAGAGTGATTCACCTTACAACCTTATTTACTGCTTTACAGGAGAAGATACCACACAGCTTCCCGGCTTGCTGACAGCTCACCAGGATGTGGTCTTTGCAAACGAGGATGAGTGGACCCATCCCCCCTTTGCCAAAACCCTGGAGGGAGGATATGTCTGGGGAAGAGGAAGCTTTGACTGCAAGCTACAGCTCATAGCCATCCTAGAGGCCTTTGAACAGCTGCTGCAACAAGACAAAAAACCCAAGAGAACCTGGTACGCTGCCTTTGGCTGTGATGAGGAGGTAAATGGCGGAACGAAGGGCGCTACACGCATAGCTGAACAGTTTGAGCGGATGGGTCTCTCCTTCTCCCTGCTTCTTGATGAGGGAGGAGTTGTCTCCGAAAACTATATCAAGGGAATCGATCGGCCCATAGCTGTTGTCGGAGTTGCAGAGAAGGGGTATATGGACACGACCCTGAGCTGTAAGCGCCAAGCCGGACACTCCAGCACACCTCTGATGCCTACGGCTTTGGGCAAGATTGCAAAGGCAGTATCGGCAATTGAAGAGAGCAGGCAGGAAGCGAGGATAACCAAGCCAGTGGAAGCGATGCTCAAGAATATTGGAGAAGAGGCCCCCCTTCCCTATGCCCTGATCTTCCTCAATCTCTGGCTTACCAAGCCCCTCATCAAGCTGATCTTCTCCAAAAGCCCTACGTTGAACGCCCTCATCAGAAGCACAAGTGTACCCACCATGATAGAAGGAAGCGACAAAAGCAATGTCATAGCACAAAGGGCAACAGCTGTGGTCAATACACGCCTGTTAGCAGGTGATGACCAAGAGAGCGTCCTCAAGCACCTCAAGACTGTCATAGCGGATACAGAGGTCTCCTTGTCTGTCAGGCGTTATGAAGCGCCATCAGAACAATCCCCCACGACAGGAGAAGCGTTCGCCCAAATCAAAAAAACCATTACCCAGATATTCCCTGAAGCTATTGTCACCTCGTACCTGATGTTCGGCGCAACAGATGCTCGCAAATACCAGCACTTATCAAAGCATATATACCGCTTCACTCCTGCGCAGATGGACAAGAGCGAGGTGCAGAAGATGCATGCCCCTGATGAGCGAATCCACACTGATAATATCCAAAAGGCTGTCGCCTTCTTTCTCACGCTCCTTGAAAGTTGGTAGCAGAACGCAAAAGGGCCCCGCAAAAATTGCGGGGCCTCTCTGTACAGGATGGGTTGCCTTTTAGTTTTTCTTGATTTTCACTTCAATGCTCTTGGGCTGCACCACTTCCTTCTTGGGAAGAGTGACCGTAAGCACGCCGTGGGCGAATTCGCCTTCAATCTTAGCCTCATCCACGTCTTCGGGAAGGGAGAAAGCGCGTTCAAAGCTCTGAGCGCGTCGCTCACAGATGAGCAGCTTCTTGCCATCCTTCTCTTCCTTGGTGGTCTGCTTGCTTGAACTCAAGCGAAGCACGTGTTTCTCGATGTTCACCTTTACATCTTCCTGCTTATACCCGGGCAGTTCAGCCTCTAGGATGTAGGCCTTGTCTGTTTCGGTAATGTCGACAGGAGGAACTTTCGATGGGGTAAGACCCCAATCACCCAGCATGCTGCTGAAAAGCGAATCGAAGGGCGTTACCATCGGTGTCCGATAATTGTTTCTTGTAGTAAGATATGCCATTTGTACACCTCCATGTGTTTATCTATATGTAATCCCTTTCGGGTTTCACTAATATAGATGCACAAAGCGTGCCAACTTCATATATCTGTACTAAAAGCCACTTTTATTGCTGATTAGAGGGGGATTTCAGCTATAAACCTTCAATCTCAGCAATCATTGGAAGCCTTAAAAAACACAATGGGTCAAACTGCACAGTCAGTGAAGAGCTTCTCCTACTAACCGTGTCACAATGACCCATCCCATGATTCATCCGTAATAAACAGGGACATTGACCCTTCTAGAGCTTGTCACTCATCGTTGCCACCATGACTGCCTTAATCGTATGCATCCTGTTTTCAGCCTCATCAAAGACCACAGAGTGCTTGCTTCTGAATACCTCGTCGGTAACTTCCAGTTCGGTAAGGCCGTACTGTTCATGAATCTGGCGCGCTACAGTCGTTTTCAGGTCATGGAAGGAAGGGAGGCAGTGCTCAAAGATCACAGCCTCATTTCCTGATGCCTTCAAAAGGTCCATAGTCACCTGATAGTCCTTCAGCAGGGCGATCCGACTTGCAGTCTGATCCTCCTCCCCCATCGAGACCCAGATATCGGTGTAGATGATATCAGCGCCCTTTACGGCCTCGTACGGATCTATGCTTGTTGTTATGACGGAACCCGTTTTTTTTGCTATAGGGGAAAGTTCTGCAAGCAGGTCCTCAGACGGAAAAAGCTCTAAGGGGGCACCAATGCTGTACTGCATACCGACCTTGGCGGCTCCTATCATCAGGGCATTGGAGACATTATTTCTTCCATCACCTATATAGGCCATCTTCATCTTGTCCAAGGGTTTTCCTGTATGCTCCATGGCAGTAAGGAAATCTGCAAGCACCTGGGTGGGATGGTCATCATCGGTAAGGCCGTTCCAGACAGGCACTCCACTATGGAGGGCAAGTTCTTTGATAACGCGCATGGCGAAACCACGATACTCAATGCCGTCATACATCCGGCCAAGTACCTTTGCAGTATCTTCTATGGACTCTTTTTTACCCATCTGGCTGTTGGTAAGGAAGGTAACTTGGGCCCCTTCATCAAAAGCAGCAACCTCAAAGGAACAGCGCGTCCTTGTTGAGGTCTTGTCGAAGATAAGGACAATGTTTTTCCCTTCCAGCAAGGGTCCCTCGAGTTTTGCAGAGTATGCCTTCTTCTTTTTTTTAGCCTTGAGCTCCTTAGCCAAGTCCAAAAGATAGTGTATCTCTTCTGTAGTATAATCCTTGAGTGTGAGAAAGCTTCGTCCCTTGAGCGTTATCCCTGTCTTCATGCTACCCTCCGTTATGTGGGAAAAGAATACATATTCATGCATGTAAAAGCAACAAGATTGCATATGTATGCAGAAAAATCTTTCTATTATTTTGATGCAAAAAGCCCCCCGACACAAGGAAGGGGGGCATCTAATTGGAAAAGTTTTTGCTATTTGGCTACGAGCACCACTTCACCGTTCACATACTGCTTGGCAACATATGCCTTGATCTTATCACCTCGGAGGGCTTTGACCAGCGCAACAATGCGAGGATCGCTTTCGTTGCCCTGCTTTACTGCCACAACGTTTACGTAGGGGCTATCAGAGCCTTCTACCAACAGGCCGTCGCGAGTTGCGATGAGGCCGGCAGGAATGGCATAGTTACCGTTGATGATAGCTGCATCCACATCCTGCAAGACACGGGGAAGGGAAGCCGCTTCGATCTCACGGAACTTCAGGCCCTTGGGGTTCTTTGCAATATCCATGGGGGTTGCATCAAGACCTGCATTGGCATCAAGGGTGAGCAGACCTGCACTTTCCAGCAAGAGAAGAGCACGTCCTTCGTTGGTGGGATCATTGGGAATTGCAATGGTCGCACCTTGGGGCAAGTCGGCGATAGCCTTATGTTTTTTTGAGTAGAGGGCAAAAGGCTCAACATGGATTCCTCCAGCATTTGCCAAGTGATACCCACGGTCAGTGTTGAATGACTCGAGGTAAGGGATGTGCTGGAAGAAGTTTGCATCAAGTTCACCAGTCTCAAGTGCTTCATTGGGTGTCACATAGTCTGTGAACTCACGAATCTTGAGCGTGATGCCTTGGGCTGCTAGGTCCTCAACAACAAGGTTGAGAAATGCGGCGTGGGGCTCGGGGGTCGCACCAACAGTCAGCACGTTTGAAGACTGTTCCTTTGTTCCGGCAGCGAACAGAGTTGCTGCCACGAGTATTACCAATGCGATGGTCAATGTTTTTTTCATAGTATCTCCTTCTCTCGGCGAAGGCGAGAGATTTGCACGAATAGTGTCAGCGCTTGGCTAACAGATGGGAACTGATTTTGTTGCCTATCACCTGGATGATCTCTACGAGTACCAGGATGATTATTACGGCTACAACCATAACGTCTCCACGGAAGCGTTGATATCCATACCGGATAGCAAGGTCTCCCAAGCCCCCTCCCCCGATAGCTCCAGCCATGGCTGAGTATCCGATGAGGTTGATTATTGTAAGCGTAACTCCACTGACAAGCGAGGGCAGAGCTTCCGGGATAAGAACTTTCCGAATAATTTGCCAGTTGGTAGATCCCATTGCGCGGGCGGCCTGAACGACCCCCGGATCCACCTCCTTAAGTGCGGTCTCAATTACTCGAGCCACAAACGGTGCTGCCGCGATGGACAGCGGGACGATGGTAGCGGCAGTGCCGATACTAGTTCCAATAAGAATACGTGACAGGGGAAACAACAAAATCATAAGGATAATGAAAGGAAACGAACGAAGAACGTTCACTATCCTCCCTAAGATATTGTTCAGTGCCGGTTTGGGGATAATCCCCCCTTGTTCTTCGCCACTGGTAATAGAGAGGAGAATTCCCAAAGGAAGGCCCATTAAAAGGGAGAAGAATGTAGAGAACAGGACCATACTCAGCGTCTGGCCTGTTGAATTCAGGACAAGCATCCAAAGTTTACTCATTACTTGTCCTCCTCTTCTACAAGAACGCCCTGGCTTTTCAGTGCTTCTATGGCCTTTTTCTTGATAACGTCATCTCCACTTATATCTACTACCATGGTACCAATCTCCACCTCTCCAACTTTTTGTACACCACCTGCGCGTATATTGAACTCAACTCCAAGATCTCTGGATATCCTACTGAGGATAGGTTGGTCTGTGGTATCCCCTCGGAAACGAAGGGTATAGGTTCCTTTTTTCTTTGACCACTGCACCATCTTGTCATCGCCGGAGGCTCCCCCATCTACTCCAACAAGGTGTGCAAGGAAATCTTTGGTCACCTCACTGCTGGGATTGGCAAATATATCCGTTACAAACCCCTGTTCGACGACCTTCCCATCATCGAGGACCGCTACCTGCTCGCAGGCGTCGCGGACAACCTCCATCTGGTGGGTGATCATGACAACGGTGAGGGACATCTTTTTCTGTATTTCCTTCAACAAGGAAAGAATCGAATGCGTAGTCTGAGGGTCCAGAGCACTGGTAGCTTCATCACAGAACAGTATGTCTGGGTTACAGGCCAAAGCCCTAGCTATAGCTACCCTTTGCTTCTGGCCTCCACTGAGGGTACTGATAGGCGCCTTCCCTCGTCCTTCAAGTGCTACAAGAGAGAGAAGTTCATTCACTCTCTTTTTGATGGACTCCTTATCCATACCAGTAATCTCTAAGGGATAGGCGATGTTCTCCTCGGCATTACGAGAAGAGAATAGATTAAAGTTTTGAAAAATCATACCGACTCTGCGTCGGCGATCGATCATGGCACGCTTGGTAAGATTATCCACACGCACGTCATCAAAATAGACTTCACCACCATCAGGGCTCTCCAACAGGCTGATGAGTCGTACAAGGGTTGATTTTCCAGCACCGCTTTTACCAATGATGCCATAGATTGTGTTGGAAGGTATGGAAAGGCTCACCCCATGTACGGCATGCAGATTGCCATAAGATCTCTGTAAGTTGTGTAACGTAATCTGCATAAATATACCTTCCATACTCAATGAATTGCTACCATCATAGTAAAAAGGGGTACCTTGGACAAGAGCAACAGGGATAAAACTGGAAAGGAAGCATATAAAGTGAAAAAACATGCATATGCCATCAAACAGGAAAAGGACGCAAAAGCGTCCTTTTCCATCTATATATAACCGACCATTAGGTCGGACTAGGGCAA
>CAYSIH010000026.1:0-13971 GCA_964431005.1 uncultured Sphaerochaeta sp.
TCCTTACCATCGCCTTAGGGTTTACCAAATTCAGGCATGTGGAGAGTGAGTAAGGAAATCTTGGGCACAAGCGATAGAAGAAACCTTTTGAAAGATAGGAGACATTCTCCTTTTTTTGACTCAATACGTACAAAATAGCTCTTTGTATACAATTAACCAGTGGTATCTAGCTTTCCATTTGCGAAAGAGGTTTTGGTGTAGTACTATGCATATACATGTTAGGCGAAATGGTGTTATGTGTTTGAATTACCAGATTGTATGGTTTTATGCTAAAATTGTATACATATATCGGTTGATCCAATCCCTTCTATGTAAAACATAAAAAAAGGAGAATTGGCTATATTGTCCTTATATATGTAGCGGGAATTTATATCTCCTCTGCCATTTTCCTCGGTATCTTTTTGGATTTTGAAGCGAAGATGCGCTGGTGGGGGATTTTGATTACCGTAGTCTCGTGCATGGTGCTTCTTTTTACCATTGGAAGTGTGATGAACCTCTATTGGCCCCAGAGCCTTCTAGGACTCTGATGCCAGGATGAGCCTCCCCTCTCTTGTTCTTCTTGCTTGGGGACTCGTAAAATTGTAGTTGGACAGTTCATACACGACAAAACCTGCCAACGGGCAGGTTTTGTTGTGTATGGAGTCTAGGGCAAAGCAGACTGGTAGGCAGTTACCGCTACCCAAGATGCCTTGTCTTAGGCTATCTCGTGGATCCACCCCTCGGGAGCCTCGATCCTACCCATCTGGATACCGGTAAGGGTATCATACAGCTGCTTGGTTATCGGGCCCATGCTGTCCATCCCGCTACGCATGGATATGACACCCTCTTTGGTTGTGATGGAGCCAATGGGCGATATGACCGCCGCAGTACCACACAAGCCACCCTCCTTGAAGGAACTCACCTCAGAAAGGGGGATGTCGCGCTCTTCAGTCTCCAGGTTCAAATAGTGTTTTGCGACATACATCAGCGAGCGGCGGGTGATGGAGGGCAGGATGGTCGGACTCTTGGGGGTAACGACCTTGTTGTCCTCGGTGATGAAGATGAAGTTGGCCCCACCTGTCTCCTCCACCTTGGTGCGGGTTGCCGCATCGAGGAAGACGTTCTCGGCAAAACCGTTGGATTTTGCCTCATTGCCTGCATAAAGGCTCATGGCATAGTTGAGCCCTGCCTTGATATGACCGGTTCCCTGGGGGGCTGCCCTATCATACTCACTGACCACCAGCTTCAGAGGTTTGACTCCGCCCTTGAAGTACGGGCCAACAGGGGTGCAGAACATCCTGAAAGTATATTCAGGTGAAGGGGCAACTCCGATGATAGCTCCGCTACCGTAGAGAAAAGGCCTGATATAAAGCGTAGCGCCACTGCCGTAAGGTGGAACATAGGCGAGGTTCGCCCTCACCAACTGATCAAGTGCATCTATGAATCTCTTCTCGTCAAAGGAGGGCATCAGCAGCCTTTTGGCTGTATCGCTCATCCGCCTTGCATTGAGGTCAGGACGAAAGGCCACTACCCGGTCATCGGATGTGGTATATACCTTCAGTCCTTCAAAACAGGTCTGGGCATACTGCAGCACTCCGGCACTCTCGTTAAGCGTGACGTTGGCGTCTCCGATCATTTCCCCTTCATCCCAGACGCCATCCCTCCATTGGGAAACATATCGGCTATCAGTCTTGGAATAGGTAAAGTTAAGATTTTTCCAATCGATGTTTTTTTTCACCATACAAGCAATCCTTCTGGCCAGAGATGACCATCCTGTGAGTACATTTTGAGGGATTGTATCACCAACGTATGCATTATGTCTATTTATATGCATAAAAAATACAGGAAATATGGATATTCTCCCTAAATAACTTATTTTTCTCTGCATATACGGGTAAAACTCCTCCATCAAGGCGATTAACCCATACATTAAGGGAATCTGCACAGGACAGAATGAAAAGTAAAAACGTCTCAGCAATTTCTTTAGAAAAACATCCCGCCTAGTCATCACCATACGTATGGAAAGAATAAGTTGGTCTACTTTTATTTACTCAGTGCAAGACAAGACTTAGCCCTATATTTTTGTTCAAACTGCGATAGGGCCAGAGGCTTGTCAAAGAAATACCCCTGGATCATATCGCAACCCATGCTTACAAGCAGATCTTTCTGAACCTCAGTTTCAACCCCTTCCGCTACAGTCAATATGGCAAGCTTTTTGCAGATGGTGATAAACCCTTCTACAAAAATCTGTGCATTTTCGCTATAGGTCACCGAGTCTATGAGGCTCTTATCGAGCTTCAGGACTTTTATCGGCAGTAAGGTAAGGGTGCTGAGGTTGCTGTATTCAGAACCGAAATCATCGATGCACAGGGTAAAGCCTGCCTCGACGATCTCCTGGGCGACTCGTTGCACCAGATTCCTATCCAAAGCACCAAAGCTTTCGGTTATCTCAATCTCCACAAGCTTGCTATCGACACCATGGCGGGCTCTGATCTCCTCCATCTTGGATATGAGCTTCGTATCAAGCAGAGTCAGCCGGGAGAAGTTCAAGGAGACGGGCAAGGGCTTGCCCCCTTCCCCTTGCCAACGCGATAGCAGTTTGCACACCTCTTCAAACACGAAAAGGTCAATGTACCTTATCAGACCATCCTGTTCGAGCTGAGGGATGAACTTGGCTGGAGAGACTAGTCCATGGGTAGGGTGCATATGCCGGATAAGGGCTTCAGAGCCACAGGCTTGCCCTGTAGTGCAACATATTTTCGGCTGGAGATGGATGATGTACTCCCCACGCTTGAGGGAAGAGTCAAGCTCTGCAAACGCCTGGTAATGTTCCCCCAGATTTGAAAGGTTCAGGGAGTTCTGCCGGTTGGCCTCAAGCTCCATCGAGGCCTGGTTGTAGAGCACAGGTACCTGTTTTTCCTGTTCCGACCAGGCATGCGCACTGGTAGTGATACCTGGAAGCAGAGTATGTAGTTGCATTGATAACGCCTCAATCATTTGACTGAAGCCCTTATATGTGACGTCCACCCGGACACCAAGAAACTCATGACTGGAGAGACGAAACAGCACAGCTTCGGGAAAGTTCTCCCGCAACACCCGGGAAGCTGTCATGATGACCTTATTGCCAAAATCCTTGCCTTGGCGCCTGTTGATCTCCTTGAGGTCATTGATATCAACTATTATGAGCCCTAAAGAGGATATAGGGTCCCCTTCCAGGGTGGATATGTACTGGTTGTAGCCATGAAAATTTCTGAAACCCGTACCATTGTCATGATAGAGCAGATACTCCTGGTGATCGAGCATACGGCGTTTTGTCATCTCACTGCTGATGAGCTGGGCGGCGTGTGTAAGCACTGAGCTATCATCATGGGCAGGGTCGAACACAACAAGATAGCTTTTTTCCAGATTCCAAATCTGCAGATTGCCAACCAAAAGGTCAGAACCATCAAAACAGGGTATGGAGGGGTGCTGTTCAAAAGTTGAGACCGTCCTGACCTGTTGCTTGTCAAAAAGGCCGGCAAAAGGGTCAAAGGCAAAGGAGTGGGAGAACAGAGCCGATGTAGAGGGTTCCCAACTTGCCGCTACCTGAAGCTCCTTTCCTGGCTCCTTGGTCAACAGACAGACCCTTTTGCTATGGTAGTACATACCGACTTGGGAAAGGATCAGCGGCAGTGTCGATCCCAGATCAGTGTATCTGATGGTTTTATCCATATGACCCAGGATTACTCCTTGAGCTTGGATATCCATCATGTTCAGCGGTAGCATCGAGCTTGAGAAATGAGCATGTTCACCATCATGGACAAAGACTTGGTTCTTCCCCTTCTCATAAGCTTTTTCCAGTGCCAAGGTAGCTTTTTCCAGCAAGGACGAATACGAACCATCATCCCCGTAGCTCCCGGAAACAAACCCGGTAAACGAAGTGGGATGCTGTTCTATAGCATCGAAGACTGAAGCATTGGCGAGCATGCTCGCCAAGCGTTCTAGTCGTCCCTTTGCATCCATACAGCTCTCTATCTTGTCAAAGAACAGGCCAAAATTGGTAGAATCCAGTCTGCCGACAATACAACGGTCATTGATGCCGAGACGGATGATCTGGGCTATGTGCGAAAAAATCGTCTGGTTGACCAAGCTTATCCCCTGGATCTCGATAATGGCAAATGCATAGGGCAAAGAGTGATTCTCCTCCATTTTCAAGGCAAGGCCCACCATTGAGGCAAAGGTCTTTTTGTCATAAAAATTGGTAATGTGGTCACGTTGGGGCTTCTCGGCCAAGCTAAGCTCCAACTTCTTTTTTTCAGTGATGCGCCTTGAGGTACCCAAGGCGTGTACATGGTGGGTGTTCAAGTCACGATTCAGCAGAACCCTAGCTTCCATCCAGTGTATCGACCCTGTCTCATCACTGCTGCGAAATTCCATGAGGAGCTCATTGATCCCCTCCTGTTCTGCCTCAAGCATTGAGTCCAGACTGAATCTTTTTCGGAAAGTCTGCTTCTCCTCATCGAAGGTCATAGACCCTATGATAGCTTCAACCACCTCCGACAGGGTATGCACCTCTCCAACAGCCCTACTTTCCAGACCATTACGCTTAAGATATACCACCGTATTGTCAGTCAGGTCTGCCTTGATGACACTTTGCAGTGACTGTAGATTTTGTTCATGCAGGTGTTCCTCAAAAAAAATGAACCTCTGCTTGTTAGCATAGGAGGATATGTCCTGTTCAACGGCAAATGCAATGGATCCTTCCCTTTGGTATTGCACAGAGACAAAACGTTTTTCCCCTTCAAGAAAGAATCGTGCAGAACAGGAACTTTCCCCATTCCTCAGACGTCGGTGCAACGTTTCCAACTGAAAAAGGTCTGCATCGCTGAAGATCACCCCTTTGAGGGTACTAGTCTCCAACTCATACTGCCAAGCTCGCATGCCATTGGCCTTAAATGCCTTATAATACGTGTTTAGTGATGAAGAGGCGGGCAAGGGAAAACAGTATCCTGCGCTTCTGGTTGCACAGAACAGCAGGTTATGCTGGGCAACATGCAGATACGTACGCACAGGAAGGGAGGAAAGCGAAGCATCAAAACGGGAGAGGTCATTCGTATAGGTGGTTGCAAACTCCTCTTGGGACAAACCTACCATCTGATAGAAAGCCTCATCTGCCCACACTACCCTTGTCCCTTCTGCCAGTCGAAAAAGACCAACTTCTTGGTCCTCTCTCTGCAGCCCAAAGGGAAGCCTGTCCAATTGGACAAGCCATCGCTCTTTTTTCTTTTCTGCTGAGCAGATGCAAGCTATCCCATAGGCTTGCACTACATGAGGGTCGGGCAGCAGGGATTGTTTCGGCTGGGTTATGAGTTTCAGTAAGGAGCTTCGATAGGTTTGTTCGAAGACGTCAGGCGGGCAATCAAGAAAGGCCAAGAGGGATTCAACTCCCTCAGCGACGGTCCAATTAGCATCAGAGTGGCAAAAGAACCCTACATTTGGGGTTAAAAAAGCGTGTACCATGTATAATAGTCCCTTGAAGAAAAAAATATCTAGCATATATATGTATCTATAATACTAAGGTTATAGTAACATACAAGAGGTGCTATTTCGAGGAATATAGTATCCCAGATGAGGAAAATAAGAAAGGTCAACAAAAAACAGTACGCCTTCATACATACAACAGCGCTACCCGTGGGGCATAGCCCTACGGGTAGCCCATCTTTCTAGCGCATCTTCTTCACGATCACTTCTGCTGCCTTGATCAGGGGATAGCCTGCAGGGGACCCTGTGAGCAAGGGGTGCGTACCTATCTGCATGGTAAGCAGCTGTTTCACCGTCACCCTGTTCTGGATGAGGAACCCGATGGCATTGGTAAGTTCTCCAGTACTTGGTCCTCCATATACCTCGCCTCCTAAGATCATGCCACAGTCACTGGCTACTATCAGCTTAACAGTCTGCTTATGGGTGTGCTCAAGGTTGCCTGGATGGGTATCAATCCCGGTGAAGCTGCCAGCGACCACGGAGAATGTCTCCTGGATGGCCTTCTCCTCGGTAATGCCTGCAGTACCGAAGGCGTGGGGCCCTATCGCTGTTGCATAGATTGCAATGGTGCCGGTAAAGGGTTTGCAGGGACTGAGGAAATAGAGGTTCATACCTGCAGTACGGGCCTCAGCACACGCAGTGGATGCGAGCATGGTCCGGTCCAGCTTACGGGTGATGAAGTCGCGCTTTTCTGCACAGTCACCAACGGCTACGATGTCGTTGTTACACGGCAGCACACGCATATACTCGCAGACACGAATAAAACCATACTCGTTAAGGGGCAGTCCTGCCTTCTTTGCTATTTCTGTGTTGGGAGCATACCCCATCGAAAGGATCACGGCATCGGCTTTGAGCTTCTCACCGGTGGAAAGCAGTACAGTCTGGACACTACCATCCTTACCCAGTATTTCTGAGATTCCTTTTCCCGTGACGACATGTACGCCACGCTCAACAAGATGCTCTTCTGCCAATTTGCCGAATTCAGGGTCGAATGCCCTGCTGAGGATATGGTCTTCGATCTCCAGCAAGGTCACCTTATACCCACGCTTGTTCAGTTCGTCAGAAACCTCCACCCCGATAAACCCTGCCCCGACGACCAGGACCTCCTTGAGCGTGGAGAGGTTTTCCAGCATCGCATCTAGATAGACCTTGTCCTTGGGGATGGTATAGACATGCTTCAGGTCAGAGCCCTTCAGCCATGCGGGCTTGGTAGGCACAGAGCCGGTAGCGAGGATCAGCTTGCCATACTGTATGCTGTCGCCACTGGCAAAGAGGCAGTTGTGGTCCTCCACATGCAGTTCTACCAGCTCGTCGATTACTATCTCAACCCCCACACTGGTAAGCAGCTTGTCGGGAAGGATATTTTTGCTCGTATCTTCTAAGGTTCCAAACAGGTAAGGGATTCCACAAGGGATGAGCACCTGTTGCTCTTTTCGTACAAGCAATACCTCTTTTTCAGGGTAATTTGTCTTGATGGTTATGGCAGACTGCAATCCGGAAGCCCCTCCGCCAATTACCAGTACATCTGTTTTTCGCATTATGTCCTCCTAGGATTCTTTCCATTATCGCCTCTAATGCATCATTTTTCAAGAAATAATTCTTGAAAAGGGAAAGAGATAGCATAGGAAAACGCTTGCTATTAAAAGGAAAGACACCCCGATAGAGAACAATCCTTACAGTGAGCTTTCTTTGTATATTTCTTACAGGTACACTGCCAAGGCAAGGATAGCATGTACTGTTGCAAGGCTGAGGGTAAGGTAGGCAAGCCTGAAGTGTATGCGCATGGGTATTTTAGCTATTCTTCGTCTGTTCAGGATGGAGACTGTGGCAGTTGCTATCAGAGAGAGATAGCTGAATATCCCCAAGTACCCAATAAGGGGGAAACCCAAAAATGATGCGTATGCAATATCCTGAAGAAAGGTCATATACGCTCCTTTCGCAAAGGCAAGAAGGGAATATTCAACAAACAGGTCCTCCCATTCTTGCGTTCACCATTGACCTATAGTATCAATGAGGTGAATGAATTTGCAACTGAAATCGTTGCAAGGAGTTGTATATGAACAAGCTACGAGTTCGGAATGTGTTACTCGTCCTGTTTCTCCTCTGCTCAGTCAGTTCTCCCCTGTTTGCTGAAAAGAGGGCAGAGTTCTCCAAAGATTGGGCTTTTTCTTGGGTCTTCAAAGCCGATACCATTGAATTTACCATGAGTGCCCCTACAACAGGGTGGCTCTCACTGGGGTTCAACCCGGCAAAGCGTATGAAAGATGCTGATTACATCCTCGCCTTTGTGGAAAATGGGCAGGTCTTTATCAGTGATGAGTATGGGACAGGAAATACCAGCCACAAAAACGATGTCTCCCTTGGTGGGGAGAATTCTGCCAAGCCGATCTCCTTTGTAACGGAGTCAAATAAGACGACCATAACCTTCGCCCTACCCCTTAGTTCAGGAGACCAGTATGACACAGTCTTTGTAGAGGGTGAGAAATGCAAAGTCCTAGGTGCATATTCCACTTCAAAGAACTTCAATTCCAAACATAAGAAGCGCTCTTCGGTCGATATCATCCTCTAGTTCTTCAAGCCCTACAGTTCAACAGGCATCTCTCCTGTGGGAACAAGCTTCCCCGTCAGGACGTTGGCCAAGGCATCGAATACATCCCGCCTATAGGCAAAGGCAGCATAGCCCTGTACTGAGTGAGGAAGGCTTGAGAGGTCATAGGGATTTTTCAGTGCAACACAGCAGATGGGAATGCCGAGTAGAGCAAGCCTCTTTACCAAGGCGAGCTGTCCTCCAAGGAGATGGCCATTGCTGGTGCCTACCACCACAGAGGTGTAAAAATGAGCCTGTTTTATCACCTCCTCGATCTCCTCTTCAAGAGGATCGTCCGATATGACGATGGAGCCCCCTTGCAATCGCTTTTCCATCTCAGGAGCAAAGGAGAGGATATACTGTGGCTTGGATACATGGGTAGCACTAAAAAGGCGAGGTGCGACAAACAAGGGTCTATCACCCAGTGAAAAACCCCTGTCATTGACTAGACAGATTGACTTCTGTACAAGCTCTTGCACCCTCTCTCTATGTTCAAGACTTCCCACTACGGAAAAATCTATGCTCTCTTGTTCTGCAAGCATCTCTTTAGCAAGCAATATTTTATCTGTAGAGGCGAAAAACTCCTCTTCATTAAGCAATCCTTGCTCTAGGGCCTGCCCCACCAAATCTACTGCCTTGCAGGCCAGGCTGACATGGTGGCTGATGAGCACCATGTCAGCTCCTGCCTGTAAAGCAGCCAGTGAAGCTTTGACTGTGCCATAATAGCGCCCTATTGCCTGCATCTCCATGCAGTCTGTAAAGACAAGACCCTTGAAAAGCAGTTCGTCTTTGAGAAAACCTGTCAGGATGGCCCGGCTCATCGTTGCCGGAACCTCTTTCTTTTCCAGTGAAGGGAAAAGGATATGGCTGCTCATGATACCCTGGATGCCATTGTTGATGGCTGCTCGGAAAGGCGCAATATGCTCCTGTAGCTCATCACTATCGGAAAGGACTTTGGGAAGGGTCAAGTGTGAATCAAGATGGGTATCCCCATGGCCGGGAAAGTGTTTGCCCACTGCCAGTATGCCCTTGCTCTGCAACCCTTCAGCCATGGCCAAAGCATGTTCAATGACCCGCTCTTTGGTATCACCGTAGCTACGCACCCCGATGACAGGGTTATCCCTATTGCTATTCACATCAAGGACCGGGGAAAAATTACAGTTTATGCCCAAGGCTTTCAGTTCGGTACCCGTTATGGCACCTGCCTCACACGCTGAGGAGCTCTCGCCTGTAGCACTGAGTGCCATAGCTGTGGGAGTATTGGTACAGTCTTCACTGAGGCGGGTGGACATGCCACCCTCCTGGTCTATACCTATGATGGCATCGGTGCCGCATTCTGCTCGCACTAGGGCCTGAATATCCGCACAGAGGCGCCTAACTTGCTCTTTGCTCTCAATGTTACGGCCAAAAAGTATGACGTTGGCTATCTTATGTGTTCGTACAGCCTCTATGAATGCCGCATCCATGCTCGTCCCTGGAAAACCACAGACAAAATGTTGTCCTATCTTAGTGGTGATGTTCACACTGTCTCCTTTACTGCCAATAGATGCACCAAGGGGGAAAAGTCCTCCAGAGACAGACCCATGCACGCCTAAGCACGTGTTGGGAAAAACACTGCGGTACACAGGCCATTTTCCCGCACAGGGAGTCCCCATCGGTATGGTACGACAGCTTGCAGCCTAAGGCAACAGGATACTTCAAGCAAACAAAAGCGTTGCCCCTTGGGAAAGGCAACGCAGCATAGTGTCAAATTTGTTTGTACGATTTTCTAAAGAATCTTACCTATTTCATCGGAGACAGCGCCCATGTCGTGGGTAGGCTCAAACCGCTGGACCACATTGCCTTTACGGTCGATGAGGAATTTGGTGAAGTTCCACTTGATGGAAGGGTTCTTCGCATAGTCAGGATCACTCTTGGTCAAGATTTCCAAGAGAATCGGGGCGATCGTATGGTTCATGTCAAAGCCCTTGAATCCCTGTTTGCTTTTCAAGAAGGTATACAGGGGGCTTTCATTTTTCCCATTTACATCAATCTTGCCAAACCTGGGAAATTTGGTCCCAAACTTGAGCGAGCAGATCTTATCGATCTCATCAATAGGCTCGGGAGCCTGACCGTCAAACTGGTTGGAAGGGAAGTCAAGGATCTCAAGGCCCTTGCCCTGATATTTGCTGTAGATAGCCTGCAGGTCTTCATACTGAGGGGTAAACCCACACTGGGTAGCAGTATTCACAACCAGAAGCACTTTGCCTGTATACTCAGAAAGTGAAATATCCTCCCCTTTTTTGCCTTTTACTGTAATGTCATATATGTTCATGGAAATCTCCTTTTATATTGTTCACGATTAAATCATTCGCAACTTGTAAGGTAATAGTACCAACTCACCTCTTACCTGTCAAGATAAGGCCTTACAGCAACTCTTCTATCCCCAAGGCGATCGTTTTGAAACTAGCTGTCGGTTCAAACCTGGTGACAACCCTACCCCTCCGGTCTACAAGGAATTTGGTAAAATTCCATTTGATGGAGGAGTCCCTCTCATAGTCTGGGTCCGCTTCCTTCAAGCGCTTGATTAAAGAGGGAGTTTTCTCATGGTCGGGATCAAAGCCGGCAAACCCCTTTTCACTCTTCAAGAAGGTGTACAGGGAAGAAGTGTTTTCTCCGTTGACCTCTAGCTTGGCAAAGCGAGGAAACTTGGTCCCATAGTTCAGCTTACAAAATGAGTCAATCTCTGCAATCTCTTCAGGAGCCTGCCCCTTAAACTGATTGCAAGGAAAGTCCAGCACGGTAAGCCCGAGGGCTCCATACTGCTCATACAGCGCTTCTAATTCTTCGTACTGGGGAGTAAACCCACAACGAGTTGCGGTATTGACGATTAGCACTACCATATTCCGATAGGTGGATAGGGCGATAGCTTCGCCCTCCATACCTGTCACACTGTACGCATAGATACCCATAGGCACCCTTTCCTCCATCAGCTACTCAGATCTGATATTTTACCCAAGACAATATACACCACCACCCAAAGATGCGCGGCATATGGGGCTTGTTACCTGTAGTCAGACTACTTGTCCAGTATATACCCACCCTTACGCACGGGATAGTTCTCCACGAACAATTTACAGCAATACAGCCACCGGTATAAAACGTAGCCAAGACACATGTATCCAATGCTATCCATGATTCCAGAATCAGCGCAAAAGAGTAATCCTACAGAATAAAACACCAGAAATCTTTATACATTTTATAAATTATGTCACTATTTTGACACTGTGTGGTTATAAAAACATGAGGGACATAGCGCTTCCCTAGAAATGTATAAAGGAAAATACCTATGAATAGACGACGATATACCATACCAATTTTCACCCTGATACTGCTTATGAGTATCGCACCGCTCTCTGCACGGGATAAAAACTTTGCAGTAGGGTTCCAAGCCGGTTTTGCTGCAACAGGAGTGGTTGTTGATGTTGGACTTGGACCGATATATCTCAATGCAGGCATCAACTACCCTCTTGGGTATACCTATATCGCAGCCACTTCAGGCTCGAATGAAGATGCATTTCCAAAGGTCAGCACCCTGACCCTCGATGTTTCCACAGCCTTTGCCCTAGGGGAGAATTTTGACCTCAAGATCGGTCTTGGAGGTATCCTTCTGACTGACTTTGGTCCTGTATTCGGAGGGTTGGTAGGTCCGGTGATCAAAGGTGAGTATTGGGTACCTAATAAGAATTACGCCCTATTCCTCAACATAAATGTGCCGGTCATGCTCTTTGGGGTGTTGATCGATGATGCTAATGGCGATACCACCGCAGCGGTTGATTTCAATCCTCTCTATCCGCTTTTGGGCCTTCTTACTACCTCGGTAGGAGTGCTGTACAGCTTCTAGGGTAGAGCCTCTATCCTAAATCCTCTCAAGTATATGCTTACTATTTGCATACTGCATATGCACGGTTGGTGCTTATGAGAAAAACCCTTTTCTGCCTGTTGCTGCTAGTGATGACTCATCCTCTCTTTGCTAGAGAAAGCCCCCTAGCCTTGGGCTTCCAGGCTGGCTTTGCAACCACAGGAAGCATTATGGATATGCAGTTTGGCTCTGTTGCTCTAAGCCTTGGATTTACCATACCCTTGGGGTACTCCCAGATAGCCCATACCTTCGATGCTGACCCGCAGGCAACTCCCTATTTGATTTACACCCTCACAGGAGATGTCGCTATTGTCATTCCCTTCAGTGAGAATCTCATCCTGAAAGTCGGTATGGGCGCCATTGCAATGACCGACTTTGGCCCAAGGATCACCGGAGTAGTAGGACCTGTCTGCAAGGCAGAGTACTGGATATGGGAGAGTAATACCGCCCTATTCATTTCAGTCCTCATCCCTACAAAACGTTTTGAACTGATGCGCCATGAGGCTGGGCCTACAACACGCAAGATACATACAGTTTCCAACTTGGCAGAAGAGTGGCTGTTCACCAGCTCCATCGGCCTGCTCTATGGATATTGAAGACCACTTTATATGAGAAGCCGTCGCAGTGCGACGGCTTCTCTGTAGTAGTGATATTTACGAGTAAGACGGCCAGGTGGCCCTTTTTCTAATGATTAATCCAGTACTGCTTGGGAACGGGGTTAGCACCATCCCAGATGATCTGGCGGAAGTGGACAGGATCGGTATTACCTTCACTGTTAACAAACATAACCTGGCTTTCATCATTCAAGTTCAAGGCCTTCCTCAACTCATCCAGTTCAGAATACTGCATGATGGAGGCAAAAGCTCCGAGGGTAACTGCCCCACTCTCTCCACTGATGACTAGGGGATCACCGCTTAGGGGAGTAGCATAGACACGCATGCCCTTGGCTGCGACATAGTCGGGTACCTTCATGAAGCAATCGGCATTCTCCTTGAGAATTTCCCATGCGATGGGAGAAGGGTCTCCACAGGAGAGGCCTGCCATAATGGTATCAAGATCCCCTTTTACGGAGTGTGGGTTGCCATCATCGGCAACGGCGCTCTTGTACAGGCAATCTGCCTGGTCAGGTTCAACAACGATACATTTGGGAGCATCTTGTCCAAACAGGGCATGATAGAAACCGATGACTGAAGCTGCTAGGGCGCCTACTCCGGCCTGGATAAAGACGTGAGTGGGTTTCACAAGTCCAACACCACTGAACTGCTCCTGAGCCTCAGTAAGCATGGTCAGATACCCCTGCATAATCCAAGTAGGGATCTCAGTGTAGTTGTCCCAGCTGGTGTCGCTAACGATGGTCCAACCATTAGTCTTTGCGTCAATGGCTACCTGGCGTACGGCATCATCGTAGTTACCTTCGATGATGACTACCTTGGCTCCATTACTCTTGATAGCGTCAATTCTTCTGGTGCTGGTGTCAGAGTGCACATAAATGACACACTTGAATCCGAGCTTTTTCGCCGCCCATGCAATACCACGACCATGGTTTCCATCGGTGGCACTGGCAAAGACGAGATCGCCGACTTTCTTTTTCACTTCTTCAGAGGCTAGGTAGACAAAAGGAGTATCCTCACCCAGTATGCCAAGTTGCTTTTGCAAGTAGCGATACAGGGCAAACGAGCCACCAAGTACCTTGAAGCTGTTAAGCTGCAGGCGACTTGACTCATCCTTGACCCAGATTCCTCCAACGCCAAACATAGTAGCTAGGTTGGGAAGTCCCTGAAGGGCGCTCATCCTGTAACCAGGAATCTGCTTGTGAAAACGACGGGCTGTCGTTGCTTCCTTTGTTGAAAAAAGTTTGGTTGCAAGGTCAACATTCTTAACCTTGTGGTCCCTCATAATCCACGAAATTTCCAGTGGGGTGTCTGCCATTCTATCCTCCGTATAAATAATTGATCAAAGCTATAATTTTTACTCTATAATCTAC
>CAYSIH010000027.1:0-7576 GCA_964431005.1 uncultured Sphaerochaeta sp.
AGAGCGACAAAAAGCAGAAGCCTGCTGCTCACCCCAACGCACGTTTCACCGCTCCTGCTGCCCAGTGCCCAAGCATTGCCGCTGAGTGGGAAGACCCCAAGGGTGTGCCCATCAGCGCAATTCTCTTCGGTGGTAGAAGGCCTCACACCATTCCTTTGGTACATCAGAGCAATGACTGGAATCACGGCGTATTCCTCGGTTCCATTGTAGGTTCCGAAGTGACTGCCGCTGCCCTTGACGTAAAAGCCGGTACTATCAGACGTGACCCCTTTGCAATGTTGCCTTTCTGTGGCTACAACATGGGTGATTACTTCCAGCACTGGTTGAACGTAGGTCATGCAGCACCAGACCAAGAGAAGCTTCCTAAGATCTTCTATGTGAACTGGTTCCGCAAGACAGACGATGGCAAGTGGCTCTGGCCTGGTTTTGGTGAGAATAGCCGCGTCCTGAAGTGGGTGTTCGAGCGCTGTGAAGGGACTGCCAAGTTTGTTAAGACCCCGATCGGTATCATGCCTACCCTTGATGCAATCGATCGTCCTTCTGACGTTTCTGAAGAAGATATGAAGGAACTGCTCAGAGTTGATATCGATGGCTGGTTGGAAGAAGTCGAAGACATCCGCACCAATCACTATCCCAAGTTTGGCGACCACCTCCCAGAGGAGCTCGCTACATTCTTGGATCACCTTGAAGCAGACCTCAGAGCTGCCAAGTAAGAGATTAGCAAGCAATTGTATAGGTATTCCAAGACGGTCTCCTCGCGGAGGCCGTTTTGCTTTGATTTCCTACCTTTGCTCTATTCCTTATCTCAGTGTTTCCTCTCAATATTTCTTCACTTCTTCAACACTCCTTGCTGTTTCTTGCTATACTCTCATCTATGAGCCAGATAGAGAGAATCTTTTACATCAACCGCAAAATCCTTGAGGATGGGAAAGTAAGCACCGCCCAGGTGGTTTCTGCTTTCGAGATATCGAAACGGCAGGTAATGCGCGACATCGACTATCTCAGGGACACCTTACAAGCCCCTCTGGTCTATGAGGCTAGAGAGAAGGGGTATGTCTATACAGGGGACTTCTCCATGATGAGCAACTCCAACGAGCGGGTGCTGGTGCTCAATGCCATATTCCGAAGCTTGGCTGAGTCACAAGGGGCTCTGTCGGTCATTACCGATATGGTCAGTGAGGGGTTGGATAGTGGCCTGGAAGAGAGCTACAAAAGCCTCTCCGATAAGATCATCTTCATCACACCCGTGCAGGATTGGCCTGACTACTCTATCTTCAATAAGATATGTTCTGCCATGAAGGGTGGTCAACGTATGACGTTGCGTTATAGAAATGCCAAGGGCGAACGATCGGTCAGGCACATCGAACCTTTGCGGTTAGTCAACTACAGCGGAAGGTGGTATCTGCTCTCCTTTGACCGTCAGAATAGGGAGCTACGCACCTTTCACCTCTCAAGGATAGAGCAAATTGAGGGGATAGAAGGGGACTTTTTTACAAGCAGGTACAGTGATGAGGAGCTTGATAGCTTTATCCATGGGGGCTTTGGCATCTTTATGGGAAACAAGAGCATCCCTGTTACCTTCTGTGTCTTTGGCTGGGCACGTAATGCATTGGAAACCCAGACTTGGCATAAGGATCAAAAGATTCGTAAGGTTGAGCTTGATGGTAAGGAGGGGTTGGAAGTCACAGTCCCTGTAGCAAATCTAGAGGAGATTCTCTCACAGCTGCTCGCTTTTGGTCCCCTAGCCCGGCCTGTAGGACCTCCCCAATTTGTACAGGCTTGGAAGGCGGCTGTAATGGCCATGGCAGAAGAAGCGGGAAAAATCTAAAAACCTTCTGCCTATGACACTCTGTGTCATAGGTGGTGGTGTACCCTTTGGATATGATCAAAGGAGATGCCATGAATACCAACACCAAACAAGAGACGAACAAAGGCGAAAAAGAGCTTGCCTGTTTTCCCCCTTGGTTTCTCGTCATGACCAGTTCTCCATCTTTACTGGTACTCTTTGCCCTGCTGGTACTGCTGTGCTCTCCTCTTCTGATGGTTTTTGGAGCCTTGTACCCCTTATTCAAGCATTGATGCACCAGCTATACCAAGATGAGATGCAATATCGTTGCACTTTGTTGAGAGCAATGCAGATATTGTCCATGAATCTTGGTTAATGCACTTCCCTTCATGTCTGGTTTTTGGGTAAGATTGAGAGACTTCCTAGAAAGTCATCATCTTATCCCCCTCTACCTGCATCCTTGCTGCGTAAAAGGCTCTGTTGTGCAGGCTCAAGGAGTTTATCTATGGGAAACCAGCCCTCCTCAAAAATGAAGTACGGACCGGCAGACAAGCCACCTCTCAGTCAATGGATCCCTCTGAGTATCCAGCATGTCTTTGCGATGTTCGGAGCAACCATCCTCGTGCCGATCCTTACCGGGTTGAGCCCAAGTACCGCCTTGTTCACTGCAGGAACGGGAACCCTGCTCTATATTGTCATCACCAAGGCTAGGGTGCCTGCCTTCTTAGGCTCCTCCTTTGCCTTTATTCCGGCACTCATTGCGATATCCTCCTCCTATGGGATGGCGTATGCGATGGGTGGTGCCTTTGTTTCAGGCCTTTTTTATATCTTGGTAGCTTTTATCATCAAGAAAAGCGGCCATGCATGGCTGGGCAAAGCACTGCCACCTGTGGTCATAGGCTCGGTGATCATTGTCATCGGACTCAACCTTGCCCCAACAGCCATGGGCATGGCAATGAATGATGCAAATGGCGATTACAGCCTCATCTTGCTCTCTATTGCCTGTGTTACGCTGGCAATGACCATTGTGATGAACCTCTTTGCGAAAGGGTTCTTTAGCATCATCCCTCTTTTAGTAGGGCTTCTTACAGGATATTTCTTTACCCTCCTGATGGGTATGGTTGCCCCTTCCTTTGCCCTGATCAGCTTTGAAGGTGTAAGGCAGGCCCCTTGGTTTGGCTTACCCACGTTTGCGTTTCCAAAGTTCAACCTTGTGGCAAGTGTGACCTTTATCATTGTATCCTTGGCTACCATCTGTGAGCACTTGGGCGATACGCTTACCATCTCCAAAGTAGTAGGGAAGGACTTCTACAAGGATCCAGGTCTGGAAAGGACCCTTGCCGGTGATGGTTTTGCAACCCTATGGGCTTCCTTCTGGGGGGGGCCACCAAACACCACCTATGGAGAGAATATCGGAGTCTTGGCCCTCACTCGTGTCTACAGTGTCTGGGTAACAGGAGGAGCTGCTGTGTTTGCCATCTTCCTCTCTTTCTTTCCCAAGTTCGGGGCTCTGATCCAAACCATTCCCAACCCTGTGTTGGGTGGAATCTCCATGTTGCTTTTTGGTACCATAGCTTCCAGTGGACTACGGACCCTGGTGGATAGCGGTGTTGACTATGAGGATAAGAGAAACCTTACTATCAGCAGTGTAATCCTGGTAATCGGCATTGGCGGTGGCGTGCTCAACTTCAGTATGGGCCAGCATATGGAATTCTCTCTTGGTGGGGTTGCCTTGGCTACCTTGGTGGGCATATTCCTCAATCTTATTCTTCCTAAGGAAGCAGGTTCAAACTAAAGATTTTCCTTGATTGTTCTCTGGTAATCAACCGAAGGCTTCCTCTATGGGGAAGCCTTCGGTGTTCAAACAGAGGACAATTTGTTATACTTGTCCATATGTATACATATCGCACCATTGATTCAGATAAAAAACTCACCACCTTAGTACAAGGCTGGAAACAAAAAGAGATCTCCTCTATCGCCATGGATTTTGAGGGGGAGTTCAACCTACATATTTATGGGGAACACCTCTGCCTAATCCAGATTTTTGACGGACAGGAGTACTTCCTTATAGACCCCTTTAAGATAAGCGCAGAAGAGCTGAAAACCTTCCTTGAAGATCCTGAACTGGAGAAGGTCATGTTCGACTGTGCAAGTGATGCCGCCCTTGTGCGCAAGGCCTATGGCATCGCTCTAGCACATGTTTTTGACATTAGGGTACAGGCACTAGCCCTAGGGTATACAGGCAACCTCACCGGTCTGGTAGAGCTTCATCTTGGCAAGCAACAGGAAAAAAGCAACAAGAGCAAGAAGAAAAATCAGATGACGAACTGGTTACGGAGACCTTTGAAAGAGGATCAGATCCAGTATGCCCTCAGCGATGTTGCACACCTTTTTTCCCTGAAGATCATCCTTACCACCCTCATTGAAGAGCGGGGCCTGACTGAGCAGGTCGAGAAGACCATGCTCACCGTGGCTAAGCCCAAGGGGCCTGACAAGCCTGGTTGGACCAAGTTTTCCTCCTGGAAGTATATGAACAAGGAAGAGAAGACCTACCTTAAGCATTTCTTCCTAGCTCGTGACGCCATGGCAAGGAAATACAATGTTCCTGCAGTTAGGATCCTTGAAAAACACAGGTTGTTGGAGATGGCCAAAACTATTCCAAACAGTGCAAACGACTTCCATATCTACTGCACCAAATGCCCAGAAGACCAGGTGGATGAACTGGTAGACATGTTGCTCCAAGCTAAGAAGAGTGCTGCTGACGAGTTGCTTTCTGCCTGAGAAATACCCCTTCTGAGGCCTCTACCAGTAGGGAAAGAACCTCACAGGTAGGGGTAGGGATGGAGTGTTTTTCGCCTAGCCTGACCACAGTTGAACAAAACCAGGCATTCTCAGTCTTTCTTTTAGCTTCCATGTCCTGAAACATGGAAGTTTTTCCTTCGAATCCCAAGGCCCCCACTATCTGGTGGTTCTCTTCGATCATCGCATCGGTGAGGAATACCCCTTCTTTCTGTCCTACGGCCTGTACCTCTTTGCTAGCTTTCCATGCAAGGGTCTTGACGCTTTTTTGCATAAGGTCGCCATAGGTGGCCCTAGTCAGGGCGCTTATGGTATTGAAGGCTGTATTGAGCATGAACTTTTTCCAAAGTTCCAAGCGTATATCCTGAGGTACCACATAGGATATGTGGGCACGATCAAAAAGAGAGCATATGGCTTCTACCCGTTTGCTTTTGCTATTGTCCTTCTCTCCAAAGACAATTCTTCCCTCTTCGTTGAAGTTGATGTGGTTGCCAACTCGGGTGGAGTTGAGCCCGACTGCAAAGCTATAGAGCACATGCTCCTCTCCATAGACCTGGCTTAGTCTCTCTTCGCTCTCTATCCCATTGAGAAGAGAGAGGATGGCTGTATCCTCTCCAACAGCCCCCGCTATCTGTCTGACGGCCTCTTCGAGTTGCAGGTTTTTGGTTGCCAGGATAAGTAAGGAGCTGGGTTTGGCATCCTTTGGGTCTACGAAGGTGAAATCTGTCCTCTTTCCATTGATATGGAGAGGCTCTTTTGCATATCTCGCCCTTCGTTCCGTATCAGCAAGAAATACGACGTTCTCTCTGCCCAACAAGCCCTGTAGCCGAAGCCCGTACATGGCCCCTACAGCTCCACTTCCTATAATAGTTACCTGGTTCATACCTCTTCCTCCCTAGTTGCCAACTTCTTGACCAGTGAGGTCAGTATATCTAGCTGGTCTACGTCTATTGATTCATGTATGGTGTGGGGTTTCTCGTAACCTGTGGTGCAGACTATGGTGGGAATGCCCTTGGCATTGAGGACGTTTGCGTCACTGCCTCCAAGGGTCGGTCTCGTCCTATAGGTTAGATCAAGACTTTCACAGGCCCCCTTCAGTTGCACAAAGGGAGGGCTAGAGGTCTCTAGCGCATATGCCTCATAGAGCAGCTGCTCTTCGATGATGACCTCACCTCCATGCTTGGCTGCCCCCTCTTGCAGGCATTTTTTCATGTGCCCTATCTGATCCAACAGGCTCTTGGGATCGAGACTCCTGGCCTCTAAGGAGAGTGTTGCCTTGTCACAGACAATGTTTCTGGCCCCCGGTGCCAGGAAGGACCCTACATTGGCAGTGGTCTTTTCATCAATGCGCAGAAGACGCATTGATGAGATGGCATCACTGGCCATCTGTATGGCACTGATGCCGCTCTCTGGTGAGAAGCCTGCATGAGCACCTTTGCCATGAAAAGTTACATCGAGCTTGATTGAGCCCGGTGCTGCTGTAATGAAGGTCCCTACGGGTCCTTCAGCATCAAATACATATCCATGATCGATACCAGAGAGCTTTGTCATGTCAATTTCAGCTATGCCTTGCAGGCCGAGCTCTTCTCTGACTGAGAGGAGAATGACTAGATTAGGATGGGGGAGATTCTCCTCTTGAATGGCTTCTAGGACCGTGAGGATGGCAGCGATGGCTGCCTTGTCATCGGCTCCCAAGGCTGTCTTTCCCCCTGTATGAATAAGACCTTCCTCTACCAGAGGCTCTACATCAAAGGCAAGGCTTACCGTGTCCATATGGGCACTGAGAAGGATGGTAGGCCCAGATCCTGGAAGGTATGCATAGAGGTTTCCCCCTTCATCCCAACTGGTGGAAAGCCCAAGGGAGAGTAGCTTTGTCTCCAGGAAGAGGCCTATAAGATCTTCATCGCCAGAGACAGAGTTTATCCTTACCAGATCAAGAAAGGTCTGCAGTGTTTTGTTCATAAAAAGACTATAGCATACCCTTCAGTGATGGAAAACAATGACAACCATGATTTGCCCTGCTTGACCTCTCCCTTGGGTGGTGTATAGTTAGGGTATGAGTTATACACCAGATACAAACCGTTATGAAGAGATGAAGTATCGTTATGCAGGAGAAAGTGGCTTGCAGTTACCTGAGCTCTCCTTGGGCCTTTGGCAAAATTTCGGAACAGATGCTGATCATAGCGTAGCTACAGATATCCTCTGTACTGCCTTTGACCGGGGTATCACCCACTTTGACCTTGCCAACAACTATGGACCAGAGCCTGGAAGTGCAGAGACCAGGTTTGGCAAGATACTCAAAGAGCAGCTTGCCCACCATCGTGACGAACTGCTCATATCCTCAAAGGCAGGGTACCTCATGTGGCCAGGGCCTTATGGGAACTATGGTTCTCGTAAATATCTTTTGGCAAGCTGCGAGCAAAGCCTCAGGCGAATGGGTCTTGAGTATGTGGATATCTTCTACCACCACCGCCCTGATCCCAATACTCCCTTGGAGGAGACGATGGGAGCCTTGGCAACCCTGGTAGCCCAAGGCAAGGCGTTATATGTCGCGATAAGCAACTACCACGCAAAGGATGCCCTGAAGGCCAAAGCCTTGCTAGATGAGATGGGATGCCCTTGCATCCTTAACCAAGTGCGCTACTCCATCCTTGACCGTTGGACGGAGGAAGACAAACTTCTTGATGCTTTGGATGGTAAGGTTGGCATGATCTGCTTCTCACCCCTTGCACAGGGACTTTTGACTTCCCGCTATCTCAATGGGAAAGTTCCTTCTGGTTCAAGGGCAAGTGAAAACGTGTTCCTCAAGGCCAAGAATATTACCCCTGAAGTGGTCAACAAGCTCAACAAGCTCGACCAGATAGCAAAAAATCGTGACCAGACACTCTCTGAGATGGCCATATCCTGGTTGCTGAGGGACAAGAGGGTGACCTCCGTGCTCATTGGTGCAAGTTCAGTTGCCCAGCTGGAGGAGAACCTCAAGGCCATTAA
>CAYSIH010000027.1:7676-13953 GCA_964431005.1 uncultured Sphaerochaeta sp.
TGCTCATTGGTGCAAGTTCAGTTGCCCAGCTGGAGGAGAACCTCAAGGCCATTAAAGGTGATAAGCCCTTCTCTGAAGAGGAACTGAAGGCCATCGATGATCTGACAACTTGAGCCAAGAGAGGGTCTCACCTGTAAAGGACAGGAAATACAAACACATCTAGCTTGGTTTGTTCTTTTTCTCTATGAAGATATGGATGGCATCTCTGAGAAATGCTGCCCTGCCTTGGTAATACTCGCTAAACGTAGGGTCATCGACATAGATTTGGGCAAGCTTTTCATGTGCTTCTTTCGTGTAGCTTGGCCATGTATAGAGCAACCACTGCTTATGCATGCTTGCAACCTCTTGGGCTAGGGCCGATGAAGGATCGTGGGTCTTCTCTGCTTTTTCAAGTTTCTCCAATATCTGTTTTCCAAGCAGGTCAAACTCTGCAAAACTCTCCTCACTCATACGCATCAGTTTTGCATGGGAGGCATCAACTTCATCATTGCCGTAGGCTTGGCGAGCCTCTTTGCCGAAAAGCTGTTCATTCTTCTTTATGAGTTCTTGCTTAAACCCTGAAAATTTTTCCTTCCCGCTCATGCGCATCCCCCCCCCTCAATTTTCTTTTATTCTGGCAGCTAGCCTAATCTTAACGCCTCAGGGCCCTGTTTGATATACCTGCATACCAAGCAAGGAAGATAAGAATTGGATGATAGGTAGGGCTTTGTATAGGGTCCCTAACCTTAGGCTGACTTCATACCCGTAGTATCTTTGATGAGTTTAAACCGTGACGTATTTATGGTAGCTCCATAATGTCGTTCGAAAACTACTAATGGCATGCTGAAAAAATAAGATAACCACCATTAGGAATGGTCTCCTGTAAAGAAAGCACGGTATCATCCGTGTTTCCGGTTACCAAGACCTTTATTGATTATATGAGAATTTTAAAGACAACCTTCACTACCTGGCTAGGGTTCTCGTCCACTAGGCTTGGTGCATGGGGCTCTCCTGGGAAGAACACTGCGAAGTCACCCTCCTTGGCATGGTAGGTGAGCATTTTCTCCCCCTTTGCCATAAAGAAATCTTTTTCAGCATCATAGACTGTAGTAGCTGTGAGATTATCACGGCTTGCAATATCCATGCGTTCATGTCCTTTGAGCAGAATCTGGACATCAACTTCCTTTCGATGTACTTCGTATTCGGTAGCTTTTGTCTTTTCTGTCTTATAAGTAAATAGATTATAGCGAAGATTTTTCTGGTCGGTAGTATAGTTACCTAATTCCATAGTGTCGAGCTTGCCGCTTTCCAGGATATCGATTACCTGTTGGAGGGCGGGGAGGATTGAGACATAATTTTTCATTTGAGATATCTGGTCTAGTATCATGGGGCACCTCGTTTTCCCTCAAGCATAGTGAAAGTGGGAGAAAAAAGAAAGATATCCAATTCTAGAGATCTTCTACACGATGGCTAAACATCACTTGTCAGATACTGTGCATAGAGCGTCTTCAGGATTTCCTATAGTGGGTTCTAAAGCCAAGACTTCAAGAGCTGTTATGAAACCAAGGTTGCTTTTTTATAAGAGAAGAGCTTCAGTGTTCCCCCTGATCGATATACATACCATAAAATCTCTGGACGAAGAGCAGGTATTGAAATATGCTAAAAAATGGATGCTTTGGTCATGGATGAAAATATGTAGATGATAGGGTGACTTGGAGGCAGTGTTTTGACGTGGGAGATTTTGGTCATCTTATTACCCGTTTTGCCTTAACTGCTATTGCATTGAAACGATAGGGTCTTTACCAATAACCCTGATAATTGGAGTGTATAATGAAGAAAGCATTAGGAATCGGAATCGATTTTGGTACTGATTCAGTACGAAGCGCCCTATTTTCTTATGCGAGTGGGGCAAATCTGGGGAGCTCTTCAAGTGCGTATCCACGGTGGAAAGAGGGCGCATATTGTGATGCTTCACTAGCACAGTATCGCCAGCATCCATCAGATTATAAGGAAGCTTTGTTACACTCCCTTCAGGAACTTTTGGAACCTCTTACCCAGGAGCAACGTGATAGCATAGGTTCTGTGGGTGTCGCGGCTACAGGATCTACCGTATCACCGGTCACCAGTAGTGGTGAGCCCCTTGCCCTCTCTGATGACTTTTCTAATGATCCCGATGCTATGTTCTATCTGTGGAAGGACCATACTGCAACCTCTGAGGCTCAACGTTTCAGCTTCCTGTGCAGGCAGGGGAAGGTGGATTATATAGAGTATCAAGGTGCATACTCATCAGAATGGCACTGGGCTAAGGTTGCTTATGCAGGACGGAAAAGTCCAAAAGTACGGTTAGCATCAAAGGATTGGATCGAGCTATCTGACTGGATTCCCCTGTTGCTGACAGGAAAAAAGGGTATACGCTATCGGAATCAGTGTACTTCAGCTCATAAGGCTATGTACAATAGTACATTTGGTGGTTTGCCTTCAAAAGAGTTTTTTCTTGCATTTGATGCGTATGCTGCTGAGGTGTATGAGCAATACACTCAGAAACCCAGTTCCAGCACTACCGCTGTGGGACTTTTGGATCCGTACCTTGCATCCCTGTTGCAATTGCCAGAAGATGTGATTGTTGGCGGCAGTTCCCTTGATGCTCATGCTGGAGCGATAGGAGCAGGCATGGGTCCTGGGAAATTGGTTTCGGTTCTTGGGACTTCAGCTGTCCATTTGACCGTGCTCCCCTATGACCAGTTGGATAGTCCAAAACATCTTATAAAGTGGTGTGGGCTTGCGGAGGATTCCATTTTACCGGGATATTGGGGTGTTGAATCTGGACAGGCTGCCTTTGGCGATGTCCTCTCTTGGTTTGCCAAATGCCTCGCTCCTTTTTCTGAAAACCCTACTCTGATCTTACCTAAGCTTGATGAGATGCTTGCCGCCAAAGAGGATCGTTCCCGAGTAACTGCATTGGAATGGTTCAATGGTCGGCGCTATCCACAAGCTACTGATCTTGTTCGGGGGGCATTGCTTGGGCTGGACCTTTCTACAGATACCACATCTCTCTACGGAGCCCTTGTTGATGGTATCTTGTTTGGAATAAAGAAGATACTTTCAGGTATGAAGACCGAGGGATTGCACTTTGATGGGATGATAGCCACCGGAGGTATTGCAAGAAAATCACCAGTGCTTATGCAACGGCTCTCCTCTATCCTTGACCTTCCTGTTCTTGCCCTTAGCGAACAGCAAACTTGTGCCTTGGGTGCTGCCATGTATGGAGCTGTTGCCTCAGGGCAATTTGTGACCTTGGAGGATGCCCAGGAAGCCATGGCAGCAAAGCAGGGTATTTCCTATACACCGGATAGGGCTGACAGGGAGTACTTTGACACTATGTTCGAACGATATAGCGCGTTTGGGGAAGCGTTAGAACCGATCTGGTGAGCCCTTTTCATCTACTCTAGCCGGTAGCTCCTTAATTCTGTATTTTTACTATACCACAGTAAACAAGTGGACTATAAGGAGCCATGCATGTTAGATACCCATACCTATATAACCAATGTCACATACAGTGAACAGAGAAAGGGAGTGTTGGCCTCTGAAGGACTCTCCCCGTTTGAAGTTGCGACTCCTCCTCAATTTCCTGGTGGGCACGAAGGGTTCTGGTCTCCAGAACACCTCTATGTCGCTTCAGCGGAGATCTGTCTGATGACAACCTTTTTGTCGATTGCAGAGAAATCCCGACTAGAGTTTGTCCAGTACAGCTCAGAGGCTGTCGGAACCCTCGAAAAGACAGCAGAGGGCATGTTGATGACTAAGATTGTCATCACGCCAACGGTAGTGATCGAAGATGAGGCTAAAAAGGACCGAACCCTGTTGCTCCTGGAAAAAGCTGGGAAGTACTGTCTGATTTCCAACTCGATGAAGACTGAGGTCGCCGTAGAGCCCATTATTGAAGTGAGTTCAGTTGCAGACCAAGCAGGCTGATCAGAAGAGTCCTTCTATACAGAATACAGCATTGAAACTAAGGACATGGCAATGTGACAAGAATTTAGCATTACATGAAAAAGTGAAACGTATGAATGAAAATCAATTACGCTCCTTGGGATTGCCAAGGAGCGTAGTTGCCCTTAACGGACAGAAACTTAGGCCAAGGCATAGACAAACATACCGTTTCCAGCTTCTTGCACTTTTACCAAGTCTTTTTGTTCCAAGGCATGCACTAGCTTCATGGTCCTGTCTTCACCCAACTCGAAGGCCATCATGATTTCAAGTGGCACGACACGCCCATAGTCTCTGATGAATTGCAAGATGGTTGCGGCAGAGGCTGTGGGGATATTTGCTGTGATTTCATTACCGACTAAATTCTGTATTGCCTCTTCAAAATCATCAACACTTTGATAATTCTGCAAAATAGCTTCCTTGTCCTTATAACGCAGGATAAAGGTTGGAAGGAGTTCTACCTTATAGGCTTTTGTTGTAGCAAGATCCATTCTGAAGGCAGCCTCTGCTGTCCCATCGATACAATGGGAGATGAGCTTTTCAGGGTCAAGACCCACCTCTTTTGCTAAAGCGAGCAGTACCTCGTCTCTGTTCGTTTGTTTTGCTTTGACCGCTGTCGCCTCACGAATTTTTCTTAAAAACTTATCAGCTAGTGCTTGGTCTTCAAATTCAGCAGCCTTATAGGCAATGTTTTGCGGATAGGAAGATGGATGCTCTGCAGAAAACAGCTCTAAGGTGCTTGTAGTGACTGGCATTCCATGTTGCTTTGAGGCTTCTAGCCAGTGTTGTGCTATCTGGTTATTTGCATCGGAAGGATCCCCTCCGATAGCATGATCTATGTCTTCAAAGGTCCTGATATCTTCCACTAATCCGCTCATGATAAATGATATATCCAGCTGCTCTGCATATCTTGCCTTGAGGGCTCGCAGCACAGGTTCGCTTGCCCAGCACCAGGTGCAGACCGGGTCGGTAAATTCTATGATTTCAAGTTGGTTATTGCTCTTCATATGCTTCCCTTTTTGTTAGAAGGGTAAGCTGTTGCTATGCTGGCAGTGCCGTTGTGCATGCTTGCCCTGTCTCATATCTACTATATACATAAAGCATAGTAAATTGCTAGGCTATAAGGGTGTTGTTCATGCAACTAGCCATCCAGTGCATGAACAAGTGTTATATGCTGGGTACCTATTGTATGTGATCAGTCATTCACTTTGATCAAGAAACGTTTCCAACTTGCTGATCGAAATAGGGGATGACCCCTCATAATGATTGTTAATGTTGATATAGAGGGTTGTCCCTTCTTTTGCCACCTTTGCGATAAGGGGAGCAATATGAGTAAGCTCATTGTCTCTGGGTGTGACTATCCTGCTCCAGTCAGCTCCTGTAACTTTTTCAATCCCCTGACGGTCATCGCCATGCAATCGGATGCAAGCCTTGTTCCCAAGGTTGCTTCCATAGCGTTGAAGTGTTGAGGTAATGTCATCCATCCAGTATCCCTGTAACAATACAGGGGCAACTTGTTGACCCTGGAGAAAAGAGAACCAAGAGGAGTCGATCCATTTGGGATTGCGGATTTCAACTGCATAGGGGAGGCCCTTTGGAAGAGCTGAGAAGAATGCATCCAAGTTTTCAAGGAACTGCTTTCTGGAATCCATCTTGTCCTTGTTGAGATACTCGAACTGGAACATAAGTAGTCCAAGTTTAGAGGCCAAAGGCTCAATACGGTCAAGAAAACGCTTACATACTTCTGGTTGGAGGAACAACTGGTTGGGTTCTATTTTTTCTCTGTAGGCACGTGTTGCAGTTATTGCATTGGGGGCTTTGATGGTAAATCGAAAACCAGAAGGTGTTGCTTCATTGTACTCAGAGACCAAGGCACGATTAGGGAGGCCATAGCTGGATTTTCCAAGGGACCAGAACCATTGGTCGATCTCAACAGTTTGGTATTTCTGAGCATACTCTTCCAAAAAGTTTCTCGGACTTCTACTGGAGTAGACAAGACCTTCCCATGAAGGGTATTTCCAGGAGCATGAACCCAAATAGATATTCTTCATGCATGGAGTTTACTCTATGATTGATGATAATTCCACAGGAGACAAGGTGACGGAGTATTTTTACCTATTTGAAAGTAGAGCTTCCTTTGAAAAAAACTGGTTACACAGAAAAGAAACCATAATGTTAAAATAATAGAAAACTTAGCCTTTCCCGTGTAAAGACTTCTGCCAAAACTGGGTTAGAATTGAAATGTATACAACGGTGTAATGAATAGTAAATTATCGCAAGCAGTCACCGCATAGCACTTGCATCGGAGTTG
>CAYSIH010000028.1:0-13566 GCA_964431005.1 uncultured Sphaerochaeta sp.
CCCTATGCATTATCATTAGAGTAACAGGGGCAATCCCTGAAAAAATGGAGGCTGTATGCTTAACGCAAAAAACAGTTCCCAAGGTATACGGCGCGCAAAATTTGCGAACTCCTGGTATCCCAAAGATACATATGAATTGGAAAATCTTATCGAACAGGCTATTTCATCCTTGAGTGGGCAGTTTCCGCCTTCAACCTGTGCAGTGCTTCCCCATGCGGGGATTTCTTACTCGGCTTTGGGGATGGCGCCCTTTTTTCAAAATCTTCCCCCTCAAGCTGAAAGGTTGGTATTGCTCTCTCCGTCTCACACCACATCGCTCAATCCCAATAGGTTGGTAGGAGGGGATTTCACCGGCTATGCAACTCCCTTGGGTACTCTTGATGGGTTTTCCTTACCCTCAGTGAATAGAGGCTTCGATCAGGCGATTGAACTTGAACATGGTGTGGAGATGATCTTGCCCTTTATCGCTTACCAAAACAAAAGACGCGATACAAAGGTCTCTTACTCACCAGCGCTCATCTCCAAGATCACCAATGGCTTCGCCCTCTCTGAAATCTGTGATGCCCTGGTATCAGATATCGGCAGAAAATCACTGAAAAGTGGACAGACACTACTGGTTGCCAGCAGTGACTTTACCCATTATGGCAGGCGGTTCGACTATACCCCCTATGCACGCTTGAGCCTGGCCCAGCAAAAGGAGCGGGTAAAGGAAGATGACCTGACCCTTTCCCGTCTGCTCGCAGTAGGCAGAAGTGAGGAGGCACTCGCCTTCTACAATGAGAAAAAGCCTACCGTCTGTGGTATAGCTCCCTCTATTATTGTAAGTGAGATTGCCAGGCGCTTGGGTCTTAAGGGGAGTGTCGCCTCATATTATACCTCAAGCGATCTCGCCCCTTCGAGTGGCGAGGCGTTTGTCGCCTACAGTACCATTCTTTGGAGTTGACTATGCGTACGACTGAACAGAACATGTTGTTGGCCCTTGCAAGGGAGTCCATATCCAGTTCCCTTGGTCTTGCCTCCACCGAAGTCTTCGAGAGTATCACCAAGAGCCCTTTTGCCTTATATCAAGAGAAGCGGGGTCTGTTCGTTACGTTAAAAAAACGAGAAGGAAGTGAATTGCACTCCCTTCGTGGATGCATAGGAAATCTAGTCGGTCTCTCTACAGTTGTGGAGAGTGTTATGGATCTTGCCCGGGAAGCGGCTTTTCATGACCCACGATTTCCCCCTGTTCGCCTTGATGAGCTTGATGAGCTTTATATAGAAATATCCCTGCTGACCAAACCGAAACGGATTCCCTCCTATGAGGATATTCGTATCGGCATCGATGGTGTCATCCTAAGCAAAGGCCATAACCGTTCTGTCTTTCTTCCCCAAGTAGCTTCTGAGCAGGGTTGGACTCTAGAAAAGATGCTGGAAAACCTCTCAATGAAGGCAGGCTTGTCCCCCTCTGCCTGGAAAGACAGCAGTTGTGAATTGGAAGTGTTCCAAGCCGAAGTATTTTCTGAGGAGGAACTATGAGTAACAGCTCTCTTAGGTGTGACTTTTGTTGGCATCACTGCAACCTTAGCGAAGGGCAAAGCGGGGTGTGCGGAGTTCGCAAGCATGTGAAAGGGAAACTGGTCACCACTACGTACGGTCAGATAGAGGCGATGGCTGTAGATCCCATTGAAAAGAAGCCCCTCTATCATTATTACCCAGGTAGCAGCACATTTTCCTTTGCCCTGTTTGGTTGTAACCTCGCATGTGCCTTTTGCCAAAACTCTTCCTTGAGCCAAGGCGAGCCCACCCATTCTCTTGCCAGTGATCGCATAGAACCCAGTAAGATTGTCGCTATGGCAAGGGCCAAAGGGTGTCACTCCATAAGCTATACCTACAGCGAACCGCTGGTATGGCAGGATTACATGATGGAGGTGGCGACGCTTGCAAAAAAAGCTGGGATGCAGAACATCATGGTGACCAACGGTTCCTTCTCAAAGGAGGCGTTGAAGCGGCTCTTGCCGTTCATTGATGCATTCAACCTTGATATCAAAGGCGATGAAGCCTTTTACAAAGAAGTTTGTAAAGGGGAGCAGAAGCCAGTGTTAGATGCCATTGCTACCATTGCCAGGACAAAGGCACACCTGGAAGTAACCACCATGCTCATAGAGTCTATGCACACAAAAGAGGATGTTGAGACTTTGGGCAAGCTCCTGCATGAACGGGGTGTGCAGGTGTGGCATCTGAGCCGATTTTTCCCCCGCTACAAGATGGCCCACCTCAAGCCTACCAGTGAAGCCTATCTAGCGGAGATGGTTGAACTGGCAAAGCGGTCGGGTATCCCCTATATCTATAGCGGTAACAGCGAGGAAGAGAGGACAACCTTCTGCCCTTCCTGCCACGCCCTTCTGACAGATGCGCATAACTCCATCGATGAAAGTCTCGAATTTGGGAGTTGCAAGCGTTGCAAGACCCCTATTTATGGGGTGTTTTCATAGATCTTGGCCACCCTTCCTACCTGACCCGACTCAAGCCTTACCTTAATCCCATGGGGATGGGTAGGTGATTTTGTAAGGATATCCTTGACCACACCCTCTGTAAGGGTGCCGCTTCTTTGGTCCTCCTTGAGGATGATAGCCACCTTCAAGCCAGCTGTAATCTCTTTTCGCACATTCCCTGCCATGTTGACCTCTTGGAAAGGAGTATAAGGCTTTTCTCCCCCTAGGGAAACAGCCATGACAAAATACCCCTATTCTGATAAACTCCCTCACTTAGGAGTCTTTGTGGTCAAATTAACAGGAATTAGCGTTGCCTATGGACAACGGGTGCTTTTGGATAAGGCTGATATGCTCATAAGGGGCCAAGACCGTATAGGTCTTGTCGGACCCAACGGGGCGGGAAAGTCTACCTTGCTGAAAGTGATAGCTGGTGAGGAGAAGCCCGACGACGGGACTGTCACCATTGAAGGGGATGCTGTCATTGGATATTTTTCCCAGACAGTGGGGGAGATGAGTGGTAACTCCGCCCTAGAAGAGGTCCTTAAGGGAGCGGGGTCAGTCTATGAGATCGGTGAGCAGTTAACAGCCCTTGAGCATAGGATGGCTGAAGGCCTCACTGATTCCGAGATGGATCACTACGGGCAGTTGCAGACAGAGTTCATCGCGCGTGACGGCTATGACCTTTCCAATCGTGCCGAGCAGGTGCTCACAGGCCTTGGGATAGGACCTGAGCGTTTCCATGAACCGGTGGAGAACTTCTCCGGTGGTTGGAAGATGCGTATAGCCCTTGCCCAGATTCTGGTCCTCAACCCTGACGTGCTGCTGATGGACGAGCCGACCAACCACTTGGATGTGGAGTCCATCGTCTGGCTCGAGGCATGGTTGAACAGTTTTAAGGGTGACTTGGTAATGACCAGCCATGACCGCGAATTCATGACCCGCCTGTGTAAGCGTACCATTGAGGTGGCTAACGGCAGTGTCACGACCTATAGCGGTGACTATGACTTCTACCTAAGGGAGAGGGAGATCAGGCGCGATCAACTGCTTGCAACCTTTAACCGCCAAGAAGCTCGTTTTGCCAAGGATGAGGCTTTCATAGCCCGTTTTGCTGCCCGGGCCTCCCACGCCTCCCTAGTTCAGTCGAGGATCAAGGCACTGGAGAAAATCGATCGCATCACCCTCCCTTCTGAAGCGAAGATCATGCAGGTGGAGTTCTCCCCCAGTCCCAGAAGCGGGGACCAGGTAGTTGTGATGAAGGACCTTGCAAAAAGTTGGAAAAAAGCCAATGGTGAAGACCACCCGGTCTTCAGCGGTCTTACAGGATCGGTCATGCGGGGGAATCGTATCGCCCTAACAGGAATAAACGGAGCGGGAAAATCGACTTTGCTTAAGGTTATTGCAGGGTTGGCTGAACCGACAGCGGGAGAGGTCACCATAGGTGCGAGTGTGAACCTTGGCTACTTCAGCCAGTACTCCTCCGATGTGCTCGACCCTGAGAGGACAATCTTTGAAGAGGTATCTGAAAGGACTCCCCTGGCTTCGATAGGGAGCATAAAGAGCCTGTTGGGCTCGTTCCAGTTTTCAGGCTCCGATGCCGACAAAAAGATAGGGGTCCTCAGCGGAGGGGAGAAGAGCCGCGTCATGCTTGCCTGTATGCTCGCCCTTCCTGTAAACTTCCTCATATTGGATGAACCGACAAACCATCTGGACATCCAAAGCCGGGAGGTGCTCCTTGATGCCCTCTCTCGGTTTGAGGGGACGATCATCATCGTGAGCCATGACCGCTACTTCCTCAAGCATCTTGCCAACAGGGTCTTTGAGATCGATCACGGGAAGATGCAGGTCTTTGAAGGTGATTATCGCTACTACCTGCAAAAAACTGGTAGGGAAACATAATGCTTGGGAGCGTGTATGTATACTGAACGTGAGTATGTGAAGAAGGCAAGAGCCTTGAACGAAAATGGATATAACTGCGCACAGGCGGTTGCCTGTGCTTTCCTGGACCTTGTGGATGTAGATGAGAAGACTCTCTTTGCAATCCTAGAAGGGTTCGGTGGTGGTATGGGTGGCAAGGAAGCCACATGTGGTGCTGTAAGCGGTGCCGTTACAATACTTTCGCTGCTGGCTAGCAAGGGTCCTGTTCTCTCTGAGATAAAAACAGAGACCTATGCTCTGGTCGCTCCGATAGTCTCAGCTTTTCTCCAGCAGAACAAAAGTCTTGTATGCAAGGATTTGAGAGGCTTGGAGACAGGGGTGGTTCTTCGCGCTTGTGACCTCTGCATTGAAGATGCGGTGCGTCTTACAGTTAAGGAATTAGAAAAAAGAGAATACAATATTTTGGAGGATTCGTATGGAAATTGAAGGGCTGTTGAGCGATAAAATCTATCCAGGTCGTGGAATCATAGTGGGGCTTTCCCCACAAGGGAGAGCAGTCACTGCGTATTTCATCATGGGACGCAGTGAGAACAGCCAGAACCGCTTGTTGGCACTCGATGGGGAGACCCTCAAGACAGAACCCTTCGACCCTTCCAAGGTCGAGGAAGCCTCTCTCATCCTCTATACCGCCATAGAGCGGTTTGAAGACTCGCTTATCATCAGTAATGGGGACCATGGGAAAGTCATCCTCTCCTACCTTGAGGAAGGGAAGACCTTCAAACAAGCCCTGAAAAGCTGTAGCTATGAACCGGATGAGCCGAACTATACGCCACGCATCAGCGCACTGGTATCCCTGAAGGAGCCCTTTAGCTATACCCTCTCCATTATTAGGAAAGGGGAAGGGCGAAGCAAACGAAGATTCTTCAAGTATAGTGATCCTACAAAAGGTGGTGGCCAGCTTATCCACACCTATAAAGGGGATGGAAGCCCTCTTCCCTCTTTTAGCGGAAGCCCTAGGGAAGTGGCGATAGATGAGGATATAGAGGTTTTTTCACAGAAGGTATGGAAGGCCTTGGATAAGGACAATCGTATAGCACTGTATGTGCGTTACACCGATCTTGTCGATGGAAAGCTTGAAGAGAGACTCCATAACAAACATTCGAGGTAAGCGATGCACAATCTGGAACTCAAGTATGGATGCAATCCTCAGCAGAAGCGGGCAAGGATCTTCAAGGAGGGAGCAGAGCTTCCTCTCACCGTGCTTAATGGAAGTCCAGGGTATATCAACTTGCTCGACGCACTCAACGGCTGGCAGTTGGTCTCAGCCCTCGATAGGGCGCTGGGTATGCGTGCAGCCGCATCCTTTAAGCACGTCAGCCCTGCAGGTGCTGCTGTTAGCCTTCCGCTCAATGCTGATGAGAGGGCGATGTATTTTGTAGGTGAGGATGAACAGCTGTCAGATCTTGCCACAGCCTACGTCCGAGCCCGAGGAGCCGACCGTATGTCCTCTTTTGGGGACTTTGTCAGCCTCAGTGCCATCTGCGATGAGAGCACCGCCAGATGTATAGCCCGCGAGGTCTCTGATGGAGTCATTGCCCCAGGCTTTACCAAGGAGGCGCTAGCTCTGCTAAAGGCAAAGCGCAAGGGTACTTATACCATCTTGGAAATCGATCCTGCCTACACTCCTGACCCTCTTGAAAGGCGGGATGTCTTTGGCATCACCTTCGAGCAGGAGAGAAGTTCCCGCCTGCTGGATGAGTCGACTCTTAATCCGATAGTTACGGACAATACCGATCTTCCCAAAAGTGCTAAGGTCGACTTGGTGCTCGCCATGACGGCCCTGCAGTATACCCAGTCCAATTCGGTCTGTTATGCCAAGAGGGCACAGACCATCGGAGTGGGAGCCGGGCAGCAAAGTCGTATCCACTGTACCCGTCTTGCTGGGGAGAAGGCGGACTACTGGCACTTGAGACAACATCCGAAGGTGCTCAGTTTGCCGTTCCTGCCGAAACTTAGCCGGAATGCCAAGGACAATGCAGTAGAGCTGTATCTGCGCAACGAACTATCAGGCGGACAGGGGTGGAAGCATTTTTTCACCGAGAAGCCTGAAGCTTTGACCCAAGAAGAGCAACGCCTCTATCTGAAGGGTATTGAAGGGGTCAGCCTGGCAAGTGATGCCTTCTTCCCCTTCAGGGATAACATTGACCGAGCTGCGCAAAGCGGAGTGCAGTATATCGTTCAAAGCGGAGGGTCCCTTCGTGACGATGAGGTCATACAGGCTTGCAACGAGCATGCGATGGTTATGGTTGCAAATGGTATCAGGCTCTTTCATCATTGATACAGCCTGTCTTATACGATCTATTGTGCTATACTCTTGTAGAGATATCACAAGAAAAGGAAAGGAATCATATGGATAAGTTTGTTATTTTTGCATTTCAGGGAAACCCGGTCTGCTTTGTACATGTGCTGCTCAATGCGTTGGACATGCATGCCAAAGGTAAGGATGTGAAGATTGTGCTGGAAGGTGAGGCGGTAACCCTAGTGAAGAAGATGACTGAATCCAAGAATCCCCTCTTCAAGAAGGTGGTCGACCTCTCTCTCATCGACTGTGTCTGCAAGGCTTGCTCAGCAACGCTGGGGGTCCTTGAATATAATGAACAGTCCGGTCTTCCCCTTGGTGGAGACATGAGCAACCACCCGTCGTTCCTCGCCTATACGGAAAAGGGATACCAGATCATAACACTGTAGGGTATTACAGGATATTTTCCATAAGCAACACAAGCCTTCCTCGTACGGGAGGCTTGTGTTGTAGGCAAGATCTAGTTTGAATTAATGCATGAAAAGAAGTGGTGGGACTGTATTGCCCTGGATAATCCTGCCTATGTAGCACTATGGGTCAAATTGACCCGTAAGGGTGCTCCTATGGCAGATATGGGTCATTCTGAGTGCTAGCATGCTTAAAATTGTCTTTTTATACGGAGTGTCTGGGCATTCAGGATCAGGCGGCAGGCGAACACCCTCAATTCCATAGCAAATACTCAGGATTTTATGAGAAAACCTCTGAAATATAGCATTATCAACAGATAATCGCAAAGTTGGCACGCTCTGTGCATATATGTTTGTACAAGCCAAAAGGCAACCATACAACACAAAGCACACATGGAGGTGTCAGCATGAAATATTACGTAACCTATAACCGCAACAACCCTGTGGATAACTACAAATCCCTCTTTAACGACCTATGGTCTGACTGGGGATCATCCAATAAGATTCCCCCTGTAAACGTCTTTGAGACTGATAAGGCCTACGTGATCGAGGCTGAACTTGCTGGCTATAGTCAAGATGAGGTGGCAGTCAATATAGATAAGCATGTACTCAAGCTTACCTCTGCCAAACAGAGCAAATCGGAAGATGATAAGCTGAATAAGTTCTTGGTTCGCGAACGCTACTACCGCTCTTTTGAGCGCTCCTTCAGCTTGCCTGAGGATATAGACGAGGGCGCCATCGAAGGCGAGTTTTCTGATGGGGTACTTACCATAACTCTGCCCAAGAAGCCCGAAGTGCAACCAAAGAGCATTGAGGTAAAGATTAAGGACCAAGTAAAATCTTAGGATTCTGATCAGACCGAACAGAGGTCAATGCAAGATTGATTACCAATGATAGATGATACTCGCACACAAGGACAGCCTGGAATAATCCAGGCTGTCCTTGTGCAAGAGTTGATCTGTTTTCTTTAGTCGAGGATTATGACGGCAAGAAACTTCAGAGGGGCATCTTGTTCGTTACGGATGGCGTGACTTGCACCCCCTCCGGTGACAACCATGTCCCCTTTGGTTACCTTTGTCTCTCCAGCAGCTTCTGTTACGATGCCCTCTCCTTCGGTGATCCAGTAGTACTCAGTCTCGTCTACATGGTCGTGTTCTCCGATGGAACAGCCCTTCTGTAGGACTATCTCACTGAAGAGACGGCAGTGCTTTACGCTTCCCTCTTCTACGAGGTCCCTAAAGGAGACAGAACCAGTGCCCCCGCGTAGCTTATCTTTCTTTGTTGTCGGCATGTCATTGTATTTTCTGATCATTGCTTTCCTCCCTGTATAGTTTGCCCTAGAGACACCTACTTGGACAAGGGCTTTTGATCTCTCTTTTCACTGGGGTCTCTTGTGCATATATTGTGTGAGACTATATCATACAATGTATTCAGATGGTCAGATTCTCGTGGTACAAATCCTAAGCGAAGGTTTTCAACGCCGAACTTTTAGGGTATGATGAGCAAAGATTTGACCGAGGAGTTACGCATGAATAAGATTCTATCGAAGCAGAGGCTCAGCCAGGAAGTTTTCCGGATGAGCATCCATGCTCCTGAAATAGCTGAAGCAAGAAGTCCTGGACAGTTTATCATCTTGCAGATGGGTGGGGATTTTGGTGAGAGGATTCCGCTTACCATCGCCGATGCTGATGCAAAAGAGGGGTCCATCACCCTCATTTTTCAGGCTGTGGGTGAGACCACCCACCACCTTGCAATGTTGGAGGTCGGTGACTCCATTGAAAACTTGCTCGGTCCTCTGGGCAAGCCCACTGACATAAAGAAGTATGGCAAAGTTGTCTGTGTAGGCGGTGGTATCGGAGTAGCTCCCCTATTTCCCATTGTACAAGGGATGAAACAGGCTGGAAACGAAGTGAAGGTCATCATGGGTGCCAGAAACGAGAGCCTGCTCATCATGGAAGATGAGATGAAAGCCACGGCTGACGAGGTCATTGTCGTCACTGATGACGGCTCCTATGGGCGTAAAGCTCTGGTCACAGAACCTTTGAAGGAGCTGTGTGAAGAGTGGAAGCCTGATTGTGTTGTCATCATCGGCCCTCCCATCATGATGAAGTTTGCTGCCCTTACCACAAAGCCCTTTGGTATCCACACCATAGTCTCCTTGAACACCATCATGATCGATGGCACAGGTATGTGTGGCGGATGTAGGGTAAACATCGGTGGAGAGACCAAGTTCGCCTGTGTTGACGGTCCTGAGTTCGACGGACATCTGGTTGATTGGGACAACCTGCTTTTGCGTCTTGGAACCTATAAGCCTCAGGAAGAAGAGGCTCATCACCGCTGCCATATTGGATTGGATATCAAAGAAGGAGATGCGTAAATCATGCATGTTTCGAAAGAAGAACTAGATAAAAAAGCCCAGGCGGTTTTAGACCAATATGAAGGGGTGACAATTTCTGTCAAGGAGAGGGCTCAGATCCCTTTGCAGGAGATGCCTGCCCAAGATCCCCAAGTCAGAGTTACCAATATGCAGGAAGTTGCCCTTGGGTATACTGAAAACCAGGTCAGGGTCGAGGCCATGCGCTGTTTGCAGTGCAAGAACAAGCCCTGTGTCAAGGGCTGTCCTGTTGGAATTGACATCCCGGCCTTTATTGCAGAGGCAGCAAAAGGCGAGCATGCCAAGGCCCTTTCCATCATCAAGGAGAGTAGCTCGTTGCCCGCTATCTGTGGTCGTGTCTGTCCTCAGGAGAGCCAGTGCCAGCTCTATTGCACCGTCGGCAAGGTCCTTAAGGATGTGGAGCAATCTGTATCCATCGGAAGGATAGAGCGCTATGTATCAGACTATGCCCGTGAACACGAATGTGAGACGATGCCCACTGTTGCCGCCGAGACCGGAAAAAAGGTTGCAGTAGTAGGTTCAGGACCTGCGAGCATCTCAGCTGCCATGGACCTGAGGCGTGAGGGGCATACTGTGGTGATGTTTGAGGCTTTGCACAAGGCAGGGGGGGTGCTCGTCTATGGTATTCCTGAGTTCCGTCTTCCTAAGAAGATAGTGCAGCATGAGTTGCAGAACCTCAAGGATATGGGTGTCACCATCAGGCGCAACTACTTGGTGGGCAAGACACGAAAGATAAGCGACCTTATGGGCAAAGATGGTTTTGATGCTGTTTTTGTGGGTTCTGGTGCCGGACTTCCTAGATTTATGGGAATTGGAGGCGAGAACTATGTCGGGGTATTTTCCGCAAATGAGTACCTTACCCGCAGCAACCTCATGAAGGCTTATGCTGTAGGGGAGGCCCTTACCCCTCTGTTTGACTCCAAGCAGGTTGTTGTCTTTGGCGGGGGAAACGTCGCCATGGATGCTGCCCGTACAGCCAAGAGGTTGGGAGCAGAAGAGGTTACCATCATCTACCGTCGTACTGAGGTTGAAATGCCTGCACGTAGGGAAGAGGTTGGCCATGCCAAGGAGGAGGGAGTCAAGTTCCTCTACCTGCATGCTCCTTTGGAAATTACAGCAAATGAGAAGGGGAGGGTCAATGGGGTCAAGCTCATCGAGTGTGAACTTGGCGAGCCTGATGCCTCCGGACGTCGTTCCCCTGTCGAGATCGGCGGTAGCGAAAAGATGTTCGACTGTGATACGGTCATCATCGCCATCGGCAATTCCAGCAACCCCCTTATCAAGGCCACCACTGATGGTATAGAGGTAAATCGTCGGGGTAACTTCCTTATCAATGAGGATACCTGTGAGACAACCCTCAAGGGTGTCTATGCAGGTGGTGATATAGTCCTCGGTGCTGCTACTGTCATCTTGGCCATGGGGCAGGGACGTAAGGCTGCGAAGGCTATGAACGAGTATCTGTTGACTAAATAACAAATTGATTGTGGGTATCTCTAGAATCCTAGAGATACCCTACCTTGAAACTGTTCTTTTTCTTGTGTATAGTATGCATGTGAAAATACTCAATGATTGCCGATCGGTAATCTGTCATCTGCAAGCGACCGACAAGACAAAGGCGCTTTTAGAAGTGATAGATACTTGTTCTATATTTAAAAACTTACCTGATGTAGAGCGCTTCAAACGAGGCGTGCTTCGTCGTGAACGCATACAAAGCACTGGTATTGGTCATGGGGTTGCTATAGCCCATGGGAAGCTACAAGGTATTGATGAGGTGCATATTGCGTTAGGCCTCAGCAGAGAAGGTATTGAATTCGGTTCTGAAGACGGAATGCCTGTCCATCTGTTGTTTGTCATAGCCAGCTCGCCAGCCATCCAATTTGAATACCTGCACGCCTTGAGTGCAATTTTGCGCAGTGTGCGAAGCGAAACGATGCGAACCCACCTGCTCACCCTCAAGGAGAGCCAAGATGATGATCTTTGCCATAGGTTTTTCTTGATGATGGAAAGCCAGGATTTCATGAGATTCGGTACGAATCAGGTCCGGTAAGAACCTGGGCTGTAGATAACTCCATTACACAATACTTCTTTCACCCTCATATCCCAACTTTCTGTTGGGATTGAACTCTTTAGCTGGTAGCTTCTACAGATACCCATTGTTGGGATGGAGGGAAATTGCTTGAGATACCTGTCATAATATCCTTTCCCTCGTCCTAGGCGCTCCCCAAGTCGGGTGTAGGCCATTGCTGGCACTAGAATGAGGGTATGTTCGTCTAAAGTGGCCACATCCCCGCTAGGGGGCTCCTTCACCCCCAGTAATGAGGGCTGAATCATACTATCCCAACCCTTTTTGACAAAGTTGAATTCCAAGCTGTCCCCAATACAGCGGGGGAGGGCGAGCCTTTTGTGCTTGAGAGCGCTCTCAAGTACAAAAGAGATGTCCACTTCACTTGCTAGAGGCGAGAAGCCAAAGAGGGTGGTGCACTTTATGTAGGAGGGGCTTTTGAGAAGGGCCTCTACACTCGCATTGTCTTCTAGAATGAAAGAGGAGAGGTCTAGCTGCTTGGCCTGCCGTTTGAGATCTGATCGGACTTCCTCTTTGGTTTGCATGACTGCTCCTTATGCTACAGAAAATAGGGAAAAACAAAGAATAGGGAAAGCACTATAAGCATGACTGCTATTCCCAGATAGAGATCACTTTTGGTGTATGGCAGGGTTCTTCTTGCACGGCTAGGGTCGAAACTACGTGCCTCAAGTGCCCAGGTGAGTTCTTCAGAACGGTCCAACAACAAGGAGAATATGCTTGCTGCCACTGCCTTGATATTCCTGATAGGGTGGCGGTTTTTCTCCATCCGGGCTTTTCTTGCCGTGGTTACCTGCTCGCTGACATCAAAGATGAGTGGAATCATGGAGAGCGTCAGCTCAATGGAGGAGGCAATTTTCCATCCGTCTATGAAAGGAAGTCTATCCAGCACACTTCCCAGTGATCGTGCCAGGTCATCAGGGGCTGTGGAGTCAGCGAGGAGCATGCCGCTGAGTATGATGGCAAGAAATCTCAGACAGGCGGTGAAGGAGGGCAACAAAGCCCTAGTTGCCAGGTATTCGGTAAAGCCGATCAAGAGTGTCATGACAGCAAAGAAGCGCAGCTCCTTGCCATAGCGTGCAAGGGGGAGGCCCTGAGTTATGGCAAGCACAAGCAAAGGAGCAAGGAGGGCAACTGTCACAGTGAAGGAGGCGGTGGACAAAGGGATGAGTATGGCTAGGATGCAAAGCAACTTGGTAAGGGGATTGCATCGGTTGAGAAAGGCCTTCTGTTCCCTATAGTGGAAGATTAGGGCTTCAGCCATGTCAGTTCCTCAAGGGGGGAATCTAGAGGTACATACACCCCATTGTCAGCGAAGAGCGGGCGTACCGAGGTAGGAGGGCCATGAGCTGCCACCTTGCCCTCAGAGAGGATGATGACAGAGTCGGTGTATGCGAGAATCTTCTCCACTTCATGGCTTACCAGAATGATGGTGTGTCCTTCACTTTTCAGGCGGAGTAGTGTTTTCAACACCTGCACCACCGAAGGGTAGTCGAGATTGGCAAAGGGTTCGTCCATGATGAGCAGTTTTGGTTGCATGACCAGTACCCCGGCTATGGAGAGTCTTCTTTTTTCTCCTCCGCTGAGGGTTCTTGGGCGTTGCTTAAGCTGTTTTGTCAGATCAAGCAGTTGCACAACTGCATCGAGTCTCTCTTGTTGCACAGCTAGCGGCAACCCTAGGTTCTCCAAGCCGAATAGGATATCCCTTTCCACAGTCTGCCCTACTATCTGGGTCTCTGCATCCTGGAAAACCAGCCCTATGGAAGTAAGACGCTTCTTGCTGGAAAACGTCACATCTTCCCCATCAAGGGTGATGGTCCCCTCCTTTGGTTTGAGCAATCCTTTGATACATTTGAGCAGGAGGCTTTTGCCCGATCCATTGGGTCCTGTTATGAGGGTGAAGGATCCCCTTTCAATAGCAAAGGAGATACCTGAAAGGATAGGCTTGGTCTTTTCAAAGCCAAAGCTGAGGTTTT
>CAYSIH010000029.1:0-13372 GCA_964431005.1 uncultured Sphaerochaeta sp.
TAGCAGTCAGGATGAGAGCATCAGCTTCAGAGGCTGCCCAGCTGTAGAAGCTTTTTTCTTCGCCGATCGCTTTGCCGATATCGTAGGAGCGAACCTCCACGCCCTGCTTTTCCAGTTGGGTTATGATGGGCAAAAAGGATCCTACCATGGCAACCTTGCTGCCTCTCTTGAGATGTAAGTCTCTCACGATGTCCCCGTCATCGTCAGGAAGACTCATCGCATAGCTATGGTTCAGGGCATTTGCCAACGCAATGGCAAGACAGCGTAGCGTGGGGTTTTTATCATGGATCCTCTCCAGCAAGATGATGGCAGCTTCTCCTTCAAACTCCAGCTTTTCTTTGAATACGGTGCAACTCCCGCTTGTCTCCTTGGGCGTATAGCAGAGTCCACACCCTCCATTTGCCAGCGTCACTGCACTATAACCAAGTCCCAAGTGGAATTCCTTGATGGTCTCATTTTCAGCCGATACCTTGAAATGACTGAATATCTTGTCATTGAGTAGCATATTTTTCTCCTCATCCCAATTGTATTCAAGAAGAACCATTATGCAAAGGGAAATACAATCATATCCCGCTCTATACATAGAATGGGATATGTATCACACATGGTGGCCCGTTGCATCACTCGGCTATACAGCAGCTCTGTCTCTCCCTCACTGCAATGACAGTCACCGAATCCTTTCCAAAGACAGATTGGAGGTAGTCTGTATACTCTATAATCTTTTCAGTGGGGACATAGGCTTGGATAGTTCCTGCAAATCCTCCTCCATGGACACGGACAGTTGCCCCTTCGCCGAGGATATCTTCACTCATCGCGATGGCCAGGCTGAGACCCTGTTCAAGGGGATTGGTTGTGGGGTATAGGTTTTGTAGAAAGCAAAAAGAGCTTTTGCCACTTTGGCGGACTTTTCCCAGATAGGTCTGCATATCCTCCTTCTTGAGGGCATCAAGCATGGCTGATACACGGTCATTTTCACCAAAGAAGTGCATGGCACGTAAGAGGGAGCGGTCATTTTCTAACTTTTTCCTTAGATTTGGGAGTGCAGAAGCGAACTCTGCAGGCTCTATTTCACGAAGGTTCTGTTTGCCGAAGAAACTTGCCACCTGACGCATCTCCTTGGGAACTGAAGCATACTCTGGGGTAAGGTCGGCATGGTTGCCCCCTGTATCCACTATGACCAGGTGGTAGCCATGCTGTTCAAAGGAGAAGGGGACTGGGGTGACTACAGGTTTAGTGGCATCCTTGAAGTCTATGCTGACTATACCACCGTTGGCACAGGCAACCTGGTCCATAAGACCGGAGGGTTTGCCAAAGTAGTGGTTCTCGCTGAACTGACCGATGATGGCAAGCTCAATGGCTGAGAGCTTGTCCTCATTGAAGAGGTGGTTGAAGATGGTTCCGCATAAGATTTCAATGGCAGCAGAGGAGGAGAGTCCCGATCCCTTGAGCACACGGCTTGTGGTATTGGCTTGCCAGCCAGATATGGCGATACCCCTTTCCTTGAAAGAAAAGGCTATTCCCTTCAAAAGCGCTTTGGTGGTGTTTTTTTCTTCTTCTACCATCTCTAGGTTTGCTAGATCAACCTCAACAGAGGGGTAGCCTTCGCTTATCAGCACCACACGGTTGTCATCGCGTAGGGAGACTGAGGCTATGGTGTCCAGGTTTATAGTCGCTGCAAGCACCTTACCCAGGTTGTGGTCAGTATGGTTACCACCGAGTTCGCTGCGTCCTGCTGTGGAGAAAAGTTTGGTATCCCGAATGTTAAACAGCTTGGCATGGTTCTCCATTAAGGAGATGTATCGCCCATCCATCTCGCTCTGGTCATAGCGTTTTGCATAGAGGTGTGGATATACCTCGTGTAACACTCCCTTTTTGATCATCTCGATAGTAGCCACGTTTCACTCCTTTTGTCACCCTTCATCGTTATACATACTACCATAGGTCTCTTTGTTCTAGGTAGGATACATTCGCTAGTTTCCTGTTACCAACAGAAAAGATATATGGAAGTATATGCTTGCACTGATGAATGTACACGTGTACACTACTCTTGTCAATTCCTCAGGAGGTCCCTATGCCGATAACGCGAGACCAGGTTGCAAAGCTGGCAAAGGTCAGCAGTGCTACAGTTTCCAGAGTATTCAACAATCCCCGATCAGTATCGCCACCTCTACAGGAGGCTGTATTCCAAGCTGCTAAAGAGCTTGGATACACCCCCAATAAAGCTGCAGGTCTTCTCAGACGTAAAGGAACCGGCGTCCTGGCCTTTGTAGAGGTGGAGAAAAAGGGGAGGCCCTACTACTGGGGCGACCTTGAGAGTTTTGACTGGTTCTTTGGCAGGAGTATCCGAGGTGTGGTGGATGCCATCAAAGATAGCTCATGGCAGTTGCGATTCTATAAGGTTGGGAACAAGAAAGAACTCAAGGCTATCGAGCGCCAGTGTGATGGTATCCTAGGCTATGATGTCGATACAGAAGAGGAAGTCGATCTTTTTAGAACTCTATCTGTACCCTATGTGCTTTCTCACCACATCAGAGAGGGGGCTGCCCCCTCTGTTGTGGTGACTGATAATTACTTTGGGGGAAAGTTGCAGGCAGAGTTTCTCAAGAGCCAAGGGTGTACGAAGCCCCTATATGTCACCGGCTATCTTGTGAGTGTGCTTCCCCACCAAGAGAGGCTTGAGGGATTTCTTTCCTTGTTTCCCAACGCCCGCGTTATTGAGACAGCGGTAGGTACCCCTGATGCTATCCTACCTATCATTGATAGGGTGATAAGGGATGAACGAAACGGAGTCATTGACAGCATTGCCGCAGTCAATGACCTGACCTTGTTTGAGCTCCTGCTCAAGAGCAGGAGTACCCTTCCCTGTGTAGGCTACGACGCCTCACCTTTCTACAGACTTTTCAATGGGCCCCTTGCCAGTGTGGATATCCAAAGCGGAGAAATTTACAGAAGGGCAACTCTGGACCTGATATCCCTGATAGGGCTATCACCATCGGATTCAAAGATAATCCTTCCACGTATTGTGGAGCTGCTCTGATTGTAAAATAAGTTTCCCCTCATAAGAATCCTACTATTTTCGTTTCAATGACGGATGAATCTTTTGTACAACCGCTTTTTAGGATATCTGGCTATGGCTAAAACATCTCGTTTTACCAAGCTTTGTATTGCCTCAACCAGTTCTCTCTCTGTCCAACAGGAGAGGATGCCTGAACGGCTGTCCTTGCCTTCAGTGTCACAGAGAAGTCTGGCAAGGGTTCCTGGGGTATAGGTGAAAGGACGGCTTTGTACGGTATGAACGATTTGTTTCATTCCATCGGGTAGATCGGATAGCCTTCCATTGCATACGTCACAACCACTGCACCCTGAAAGAGTTTCCCCTAAAAGAAGTAAGAGGCTCTCTCTAAAGCAAATCCTCGTGTTTGTGAAGATGGCATAAAGTGATGAACATGAAGAAGAATCTCCTATTGCTCTTCTTTTCTCATCTTCCCCCAAAAGGACAAAAGAGTGTGCAATATTCCCATCCCTTCCGGCTCGGCCACTCTCTTGCAAGAAGGAGGCGACATCCTTGGAAAGGGTCCTATGGATGACTGTGCGGATGTTTTTCTTATCAACACCCATGCCAAAAGCGTTCGTAGAAAAAAGGACTCCCTCATCAGTTGCCCCAAACCAAGTTTCAAGCAGAACTCTAGACTCTGTACCCAGTCCGGCATGATAGTACCGAGCAGGGATAGTTGCATGGGCATTTGCAAAATCTTTGGCCGCAAGTTCGCACTCGCGCCTGGTTTGGCAAAAGACAACAGCAGGACGGGCTGTGCCATCTTTGAGTATCATCGATACGCAGTGCATCTTTGAAAGGGTATCCTGGACATGATAGATGATATTCTCCCTATCGGCACTGCCTCGCACACTGTGTGGCTTCTTTCCTAGAAACAGCAACCTTTGCAACTCGGAGGTAATTGCTTCGTCAGCTGTAGCGGTGAAAGCAAGAATCTGCTTGATGGACAAGTACGCTATAACTGTACCTAGACTCTTGTAGGAGGGGCGGAAGCTCCCTCCCCACTGCACTACAGTATGGGCTTCATCCACCACCAATAAACTGATGGGATACAGCGATAGATTGGCAATGACCTGGGCATTGAGCATGCACTCGGCATTGGTGATGACCACTGTTGCTTGCTTATCAGTTAGTATTTTCCAGATTGCCTTTCGCTGCTCTTTTGTCTGGCCACCCCGGATGCAAACAGATGGAATGCCGCTTTGTTCAAAGCGTTTTACCTGGTCATTCATCAGCGAGAGCAGTGGATAGACAATGACCGTTAGGCCTTGGACAAGTAAGGAGGGTAGCATAAAGCAGACGCTCTTGCCCGATCCTGTGGGCAGGACCACCAGCATACCCTCGTGATCAGAAGTTTCATTGTCCTGCTCAAGGATTCTTTGAATGACCAGAGATTGATAAGGACGTAGGTTTTGGAGGCCGAACTTCTCTAAGGCAATCTTGTTGATGAGCTCTTGCATACAGAGTAAGTGAAGGAAGGGGAACGTCTGCTTCAAAAGCATGTCCTTCTGGTTAAATTGATAGAAGGGCTTGCTTTGATTGAAAAGAACTCAATAAGTTTATACATGGAGGAAGTACCCAATGCTTCACATACTGCGGTTACCGATATTGAGCGGGCTTTTGGTTATGACCTTGCCCCTTGTTCTTATCTTTTTTTCTAAGGCTTCTCTAGCAATAGGACATGTGTCTTGAGCAAGAGTTGTAATCTGGTACTACCCGCTGTGTACAGGTTTCATATAGGGATCTTGCCAAAAATTCAGTTGTGGCAAAAGTTTCTTTACTTGAGAATATTTTTCTATTCCTTTACACTCTTTTGTATGGAAGAAAGAAAATACATTGTATTCAATCCAGAAGTTCAAAGATTGGTAGAGAGCTATTCGTACTGCTTCAATGTAAAGGTCACCTTCTATTCATTGAATTTAGAGGAGTTGTTGGTTGGTCCTCATTCTGCTTCTTATGACTATTGTTCCTTGATTCAAAAAAAACTCCACATTCGGTACAGGTGTCTGAAACAAGATCAAATGATCTGCCAACAGTGCAGAAAACAAAAACAACGGGTGGTGTATACCTGTCATGCTGGTCTTACTGAGGCTGTGATTCCTATCCATATTTCAGGAAGCCTAGTCTGTTATGCTCTTATTGGACAGTTTCGAACTACCAATGTCATTCCTACATCGATTATGCATTTGTGCCAAGAGAAGAACTTTGAAGAGTCCGTTTTGAAAGATGCCTTTATGAAAAGACCCATCTATGACAATGCAAAATTACAAAATATGTTTGAACTTTTCAGAACGACTCTTTCTTTACTCATAGAGACTCAAGCCATGAAGCTACGCCAGCCTGATCTTATTGAAATGATACTTTCGTATATAGATGAAAACATTGGTCATCCAATTGCAATGGATGATGTGGCAAAGTTTGTCAATATGAGTCGATCAAGCATTACCCATACCCTACAACAGCAGATAAAACTATCGTTTCAACAACTATTGATTAATAAGCGGTTGGCTAACTTTGAATTTGTAATATTGAACGATCCTTCTTTACAAATCCAGCAAGCAGCTTTGTTGTCAGGGTATAATGACCCTCTTTATTTTTCTCGGTTGTACAAAAAGAATCGCGGGCAGACTCCTAGTGAGTTTTTGCACCATGCACAACTTTCCGCTAACGAACAAAAGGCGAGGTACTTATCAAAACCATTAGGACAATTCGTGGTCCATATTCAAGAGACCAGTTATTGATTTAGCATACTCAGAGGGGCTTCTACCAGTAAACTTAGAAAATTGTTTTGAAAAGTGATGGATTGAGTTGTACCCTAGCTGGTACGCGATAGTAGTCATGTTACCTTTCCCTTCCCTGATAAGTTGTTTGGCTTTCTCAATTCGCAATCTGTTATACCACTGCATGACACTGGTACCAGTTTCAAGTTTAAATATTTTTTGGGCTAGAGATTTGCTCATAGAGCAATGGTTGCAAACATCTTGCAATGATAGATTATCAGCAAGATGATTCTGTAAATAGGTATTAGCTAGCTCATACCGATTTTTTCTGTCCTTGTTCTGGGTGGAACTGTATGTGGCATAACTTTCTTCAGTATGTGCATTATGAATAATGAGCTCAATCAAAAAGGCTTCAAAATAGTTTTTTATCAACTGTTGGCTACCAAAAGGACAAGTTTCTGATTCTTCAAGTTTTTTATAATAGGGATCTGATAAATCAGTTGTATATACTTTTTTAGCTTCATTGATAATGAATGAAAGCAGCTCTTTAGTCTTATTTGTGATGTTGATCACCTTGTTTTTAAAAAAATTCATTTTCGGTGACTGGCAATCAAATGCTATAACAGCCAAACATGGAGAAGTTATTCCATTACATTCCACACTATGGAATTCATTTGGCTTGTGAAAAATGATTTGGTCTTGGTGTAACTGATGGAAATCAGTATCCGTTCTGACAAATACCTCCCCCTTGTCAACATACAAAAACTCCCAAAAATTATGTCGCTCTCCTTTAAAAAAATATCGATTCGAGTATTCAAAATAGTGGAAAGTGACAAAATAGTTCACTTTAATATCAGTTTTCATGCTGGTTAGATAAAACCCATCAATATATTTGTCCATGTGATTAGTATATTATTGAAAATCTTATTTGACAACTATTATAATTTTTTGGACAAATACGATAATAATATATGGTATATACTTGATTATAGTAACAAATTATCAAATATGTTGCTAAAAAGGAGAATCGTATGAAAAAGAGAATTCTGATGGTTGCATTGATTGTTCTAGCTGTACTCGTGACTCCCCTCTTTGCAGGAGGCTCTGCAGAAGGAAAAGCAGGGAAAAAAACTATAAGCTATTGGTCGATGTGGAATGAAGGGGAGCCTCAGGGCCTAGTGATTTCTGAAGCGGCGGAAGCTTTTGAAAAAGAGACAGGTGTTGCGGTTGAGATTGTCTTTAATGGGCGTGAAATCCGCAAGACCCTACAACCGGCATTAGAAGCTGGAGAAACCATTGATATTTTTGATGAAGATATTACCCGTATGATTTCGAACTGGGATAGGTATCTTCTTTCTCTTGAGGATTATGCCAAAAAAAGTTATCCGACTACCAATGGTGCAAGCTTTGAAGATTCTGTGAGTGTAGCACTCATAAATTTGGCAAGACAAGAAGGTGGAGGGACTCTTAAGGTTATTCCTTATCAGCCATATGCATTTATAGTTATGTATAATAAAGACCTTTTCAAGAAAGCAGGTATAACTTCAACGCCTAAGAATTGGAAGGAGTTTGAAGATGTATGTGCAAAATTGGTGAAAGTGGGTATTACGCCTATTACTGTTGATGATGCTTACATGGCAGTGTTCTTTGGGTACAATATTTCGAGGCTTGCCGGTGAAGAACGAACTTTGGAGATGGCTGAAAACAATGAGTTTAAGGATCCTTCAGTTCTTGAGTTTGGAAGGATTTGGTCTGATTTTGCTAAAAAGGGTTATATCAGCAAAAATGCAGCATCCAACATTTTCCCCACCGGACAAATTGAAGAGATAGCATCCGAAAAAGTTGCCATGTATTTGAATGGTACTTGGCTTCCCAATGAAATCAAAGGCAATGCTCCTAATCTTAATTGGGGCTCTTTCGCTTGGCCAGCAATGGGACCAAAGGGAACAGGAATTGAATCAAATAACTACGGGGCACAAAGTTTTGGCATCAATAAAAACTCAAAAGTTGCCGATGAAGCATTCCAGTTTATTGCATTCATGACTACTGGAAAATGGGATTCCCGACTTGCTGAAGAAAGTTTGGGTGTTCCTATGGGTAGGGACAGCGACTGGCCCAAACAGACCGTTGAAGCCAAGGTTGTCATTGACAATACTACAAATTGGATGACATGGGCTGTTGGAATGGAAAATGTCGCAGATGTTAATACTAAAATTAAGGAAAATTTTAGTAAATTGATTGTTGGCACACTTGATGCTGAAAGTTTCTATGAAGCGATGAACAAGTAAATAACTTGATGGTAAGCCCTTTACAATTTTTTATTGTTAGGGCTTACCCCTTCAAAAGGTAGCTACATGAAAAAAAATCGAACAATGATTATAATATTTCTTACTCCAGCAATAATTTGCTATTTGATGGTATTTCTTTATCCTTCAATACGGACAATGATTATGAGTTTCTTTGCAGTAGAATCTGTAGCTGATTCGATTTCTACTTGGAAATTCAATGGCTTTGCTAATTATGTAAAACTATTTAATACACCCATCTTTAAACGCTCCATGTCAAATATTACTACTATTTGGATTGTTGGTGGAGCAGGGGTGATGGTAGTTGCGTTATTTTTTGCTGTTTCTTTAACAAGTGGGATCAGATACGCAAAATTTATTAGGAGCGTAATCTATTTGCCTAATGTAGTATCCGCAATTGCCATGGGTACTATGTGGATAAATTATGTATACAACTCACGATATGGATTATTGCACAATATATTCTCAGCTTTGGGATTGAAGAAACTTTCTGAAGTCTTATGGACTGGGCCTGGAAATTTGTTTTGGTCAATGATGGTTGCTTACTGTTTCGGTATGGTTGGCTATCATATGTTGATATTTATGGCCAGTATCGAACAGATTCCCAAGGATTATCATGAGGCAGCTCAACTTGAAGGGGCCAATATAATTCAGCGGTTCTACCATGTTACACTGCCATTTTTACGGGGCTGCTTTAGGACAAACATAGTAATGTGGACTGTGTTTACTGTTGGATTCTTTGTTTGGGGGCAGTTGTTTAGCCCCGTTAACCTTTCTAATGCAACAGTAGCTCCAATGAACTATATGTATGAAATTGTATTTGGAGCTTCTTCAAATGCTGCTACGGTAAGAGACAGCGGCGCTGGTGCAGCCATTGGTGTGATAATGATGATTATAGTTATCATTGCATTTGGATTAACAAACCTTATTGTCAGAAATGATGATGTGGAACTGTAGGAGGGTAATTATGGCAATCAAAAAAAACTACTCCCTTGATAAGAATAGGCAGTTACGACTCATTCCCTCCTATTTCATCATCTTTTTATGGGTGATTTTCACTTTTGTAATAATAGGATGGGTGTTTTTTGCTTCCTTCGCAACTAGCCAAGAGATATTTAGTGATCAAATGTTTAAGTTTAAAACTGGTTTGCACTTTGAAAACTATGTTAAAGCTTGGACCACACAGAAGGTCTCTGTTTTCTTTATGAATTCACTATTTTATACAGTAGTGGCTTGTTCTTCAATTATTATCATAGCTTCCCCTGCTGCTTATGTCCTTAGTCGTTTTAAGTTTAAAGGGAATATTTCCATTCAGAATTTATTGGCATCAGCTTTGGGTATCCCTGCGATTATGATTGTTATGCCTCTCTTTAGTGTTGTTAGCCGCCTGCGCCTGACAAATAACCGGTGGCTGTTGATATTTTTATACATTGCAATGAATGTTCCTTTTACTGTGTTCTTTTTGCTTTCCTTTTTTAAAAGCCTGAGTTCAACTTATGAAGAGGCGGCATATATTGATGGCTGTTCTCCCATGGGAACTTTCTGGAGAATCATGTTTCCTCTCGTTCAGCCTGGAATAATTACGGTAACCGTTTTTAATTTTATTACCATCTGGAATGAGTACTTCATGTCGATGATTTTTGCCAACAAGCCAAAAGTGAGGCCTGTAGCAGTTGGATTGTTCAATATGATTCAAGCAATGCGTTATACAGGAGACTGGGGGGGAATGTTTGCCTCAGTTGTCATTGTCTTCATGCCAACCTTTATCCTTTACCTTTTCTTGTCCGATAGGATTATTCAAGGCGTAACAGCAGGTGCTATTAAGGGATAAAATTGATAGCAAAATTATATTTTATACATTTTTGCAAGTATGATTTTAGAAAAATAAGATTGCAGAATAGTCCATGTAGTCAACATCTTTGTCACTACCATTCAGAAGACTGGCATTTTATACTTATTAAAAGGATCATTACTTTATTAAGGAGTAATTCGAAATGGAATTCCAAGAAAAAGATTTACGTGAAATAATTTCAAACTTCAAAATTGAAGGAGTCTTTACTAAAGTTGAGGCAAATCACGAAGGTCACATAAATAGCACCTTCATTTCTACCTTTCAAGAAAAAGGAATAATCAAAAAATATACGCACCAAAGAATCAATGAGTATGTATTCAAGAAACCTCTGGAGGTTATGGAAAACATCAGTGCTGTAACGAAACATATTCGTTCAAAACTCCAAGAGAAATACAAGGATGTGGATTCTCGATGTTTACAGGTGGTTAAGACTCGTAATGGAGACCTTGTTCATATTGACGGTGACGGTGGAAATTGGAGAACTTATCATTATATAGATCATGTTAAGACTTTTAATACCATAAAAGACGGGAAGCAAGCCTTTTTGCTAGGTGAAGCAATTGGAAACTTTCAATTGCAATTGGCTGATTTTGATGGGAAAACTCTTAATGAAACAATTCCTCATTTCCATGACATGGGTTTGCGTTATCAGCAACTAGATAGTGCCATCAAAGTCAATCATGAGAACCGGCTTGAGTTGGTTGAAAAGGAACTTATGTTTTTAATGGCAAATAGGGAACGTGGTCTTATTCTATGGGATGGAATGATACAAGGGACTCTTCCAACACGCGTAACCCACAATGATACTAAAATGAACAATGTCCTTTTTAGCCTAGATGGAAAAGAGGCTCTTTGTGTTATTGATTTGGATACTGTAATGCCTGGTACAATTCTATTTGACACTGGAGACATGATTCGCACAGCTACGAACACTGGCGAAGAGGATGCAATTGATCTGTCCACAATTACTTGCGATGTGAAGCTTCATAGGTCTCTTATTGAGGGATATTTATCAAAGGCAGACTTCCTTAATAATTTAGAACGGTCTCTTGTGGTCGAGTCTGGTCGAAATATAACCCAGATAATGGCAGTACGGTTTCTTACTGACTTTTTGAACGGTGACAAGTATTACCATTTTGAACGTGAAAAGCATAATTTAGACAGAGCAAGGACTCAAATAAAGTTGATGCAAGATATGGATGATAAATGGGATGTTTTAAGCAAAGGGTTTTAAATTCCCATAACGTATTGTAAAAGGAGAGTACCATACATGAAAAAAGTTTATGCCGGTGTTTTTAGTGCAAAAGCTGCACTACCTCAGGGTAAGAACCCTCTACCATTCTTTAGAGATCCCAACCATGATTCGAACGTCGGTGCCAAGAAAGATGTTCCTTTGAAGTATCAGAAGCTAATGGGTCTTGACTGTGGAAAGCGTGTTTTACCCTATAGTGTTATGGATAGGTATGATAGGAATCGGACAGACCAAGAAATTCCAGCAATTATCATGGAAAATGAGTTTCTTAGAGCAACCTTTCTTCATACTTTAGGAGGAAGATTAATCAGCCTTTGGGACAAAGAGAAGGATAAGGAGTTATTGCATGCCAATAAAAGCCTCCAAACTGCGAATTTAGGGAATCTTGATGCCTGGTTTGCTGGGGGGATTGAATGGAACATAGGGCAATATGGTCATGCCTTTTCCTCTTCAAGTAAACTTTTTGCAACCGTTCAGAAAGATACAAATGGCGAAGACTTCTTGCGTTTATATGATTTTGAAAAATGTAAAGGCCTTTGGTGGCATATCGATTTTCACCTCCCTAAAAATTCCAAGTTGCTGTATGCCCATGTAGAAGTACATAATCTCTATGAAAAGCGTACTTCCATGTATTATTGGACAAACATAGCAGTTGAAATGACTGATGATACAAGGATTTTCGCAAGTAACAAGAATGCAGTATATCTTGATCCTTTTGCCCCTAAAGGTTCACGACGCTATGGACATATGAAAATGCCTCATATGGAAATCCATGAGAATGTAGATGCTTCGTACCCAAATCAATTTCCTTATTCCAATGAGTACTTCTTTACTTGTGAAGATGATCCGATGCCTTGGGAGACAGCACTGGAAAAGGATGGGACTGGTTTTTTTGAAGCTTCAACTCCTCTATTAGCGTATAGAAAGATGTTTTGCTGGGGTCACCATGCTGGTGGAAAACGTTGGCAGCGATTTTTAGCACCAGATACCGATGTTGAATATGTGGAAATCCAAGGTGGTTTGGCTTGTAGTCAATTACACGGTCTGTTTATTGAAGGGAAGTCTTCCATGTCTTGGACTCAAGCTTTTGGTGCATTAGAAGTTGATGGGAAAGGCGTGCATAACCCTGACTTTGAAGCAGCTGAAGTTGTAGTGCAAGAGGCTGTTGAGAGTGTTATTGATAGTAAAAAACTTTCAAAAATGCATGATAAATTTACTCTGGACAGCAAACAGGTTCCTGAGACAATCCTTCAACGAGCAAGCGGATGGGGATATTTGGAAAAGCAACTTAGAAAGCTTGATTTGCCCAAGGCCTTTGTGTTTGATGAGAAATCTGTTGGAGATGAGGAGAAGCCCTACTTAGTATTCCTTACTACGGGAAAACTTCCTGTGATGGATCTTACTTCAATCCCATACGTGGCTCCAATTTGTTCTAAAATTTGGAAAGAACGCTTTATAGCTGCATTGAAAAATCCTGCGTTGGATACAAAGGAAGCGGCTACCCTTAAACACTACCTTGGGATTATCTACCTAGAAAACGAAGAGGTTTCAAGTGCACTGACTTGCTGGCTCGAAGTTATGGCAGTAATGCCAAATGCTTGGACTGCTAGAAATCTTGCTGTCCTTGAACAGAGGAGAGGCTTTCTGAAAGGCACTTTGGAGCATTATGAAAGGGCAACGACACTTCCTGGTTTTGATTTGGATGTGAGTATCGCTGAGGAATATTGTAAAGTTCTTGTTGATAATAAGATGGTTGAGAAAGCTCGCGCTCTATTTGATTCACTACCCTCTGGATGGTTGGAAAAGAGTGAGAAACTCATGATTCCAAGAGCCCAGTTAGCAGCAATGGAAGGCGATGCAGAACTAATCAAAAAACTGGTGTTCGATAAAGAAATGGGTCATATCAAAGAAGGCGAAGTTCCTTTGAATGATCTTTGGAATTCCTATAATTTGATTAAGTACACTAAGGAACACAAGGTAGCTGTTACTGATGAATTAGTTGAAAAGGTAAAGAAACTGTATCCTCTTCCAGCTAAATATGACTTGAATATGTATCAGTAATCTGCTGAATCAGATCACTAAGGAGCCTAACAGAGATGTTAGGTTCTTTTTTCGGTATACGAATATTGAACAAAAACAAACAGCCGGCATTGCCGGCTGCTGCTCAGTAGTAACTACTACTTTTCT
>CAYSIH010000030.1:0-13360 GCA_964431005.1 uncultured Sphaerochaeta sp.
CGCGCGAGCTGAAGAAAGAGGACACCATAGTCACTGTGGGCAAGGTGAAGATCGGGGGCAACCGAGTTGCTATCATAGCCGGTCCCTGTGCCATAGAGAGTCGCACCCAGATCATGGAGATAGCTCGCGCTGTGCGGGATGCTGGAGCTGTAATGCTCCGTGGTGGGGCATTCAAACCAAGGACCTCCCCCTATGCCTTCCAAGGTTTGGGCGAAGAGGGTCTGAAGTATCTCAAGGAAGCGGGTGAGAAGTACGGTCTGCCTGTCACCAGCGAGATTGTCAATCCTAGCGATGTCGACATGATGGCCACCTACATAGACATGTTCCAGATCGGAGCGCGCAATATGCAGAACTTCGAGCTGTTGAAGGCTGTCGGAAAGACCGGCATGCCAGTCTTGCTCAAGCGTGGTCTCAGTGCCACCATTGAGGAGTGGCTTATGGCGGCCGAATACCTCATGGCCAGCGGTACCGACCAGATCGTGCTGTGCGAACGGGGGATTCGTACCTATGAGCGTGCAACGCGCAACACCCTCGACTGCAGTGCCATCCCTGTTATCCAGAAAATGACCCACCTGCCGATCATCGGCGACCCCAGCCACGCTACAGGAATCAGGGATATGGTCAGCCCGATGAGCCTTGCCCTGGTTGCCAGCGGTTCCTCCGGCCTTATGGTCGAGGTGCACAACCATCCGGAACAGGCCTTCAGTGACGGTCCGCAGTCCCTCTTCCCCTCCCAGTTTGAGAAGTTGATGCGTGACCTGCACGCCCTCTGCCCTGTGGTAGGCAAGTCCTTGGAGAGGATTCCTCTCGCCCTTCCCCCTTCGGAAAAGGAGGTTTCCTCAAGGAAAGCGACATCTGCACTTACCGTTGCCTTTCAGGGCGAGCGGGGAGCTTTCAGCGAACTTGCCATCAGAAGGTCCTTTGATGAGGAGGCTGTGGCCCTTCCCTGCAAGCAGTTTGGTGATATCTTTGAAACCCTGATGCGAGGTGAGGCTACCTATGGCATGATCCCCTTGGAAAACACCCTGGGAGGAACCATCTTTGATACGCTTGACCTGTTGGACCGCTACCCCGATATTCAGGTGGTAGGCGAGCAGCAGATCAGGATAGTGCACAACCTCATAGCACTTCCGGGGACCAGAATTGAAGATATCAAGAAGGTCTACTCCCACCCACAGGGCCTTGCACAGTGTGTGGACTACCTCCGTGGCGAACTTAGCCATGCGGAAGCCATTCCCTTCTTTGACACGGCAGGTTCGGTAAGCTTTGTGAAGGCTTCCCAAGACAAGACTCTCGCTGCCATTGCAGGATCTCCTGCTGCAGCTGTCCATGAGATGGAGATCCTAGCCGAGGGCATTGAGAGCAATCCCAGAAACTACACCAGATTCTATATCATCTGCAAAGAGGAGATGGCCCAAGCTTTCAGATCCATATCCCCTGTCAATCGTGCTTCGCTTAGATTCACCGTCCAGGACCGTCCAGGCTCCCTGTTTGAAGCCCTGTTGGTCCTTACCAAGCATGGGCTCAACATGAAGAAACTGGAGTCCCGTCCTATACCGGGCAAGCCTTGGGAGTACTCCTTCTTTGTCGAGACTGAACTTGGGCAGGGAGAAGGCTCCTTTGAGCATGCGTTGGAAGAGCTTAAGGCTTGTTGTGCTTCAGTTAGGGTTCTGGGAACCTATACGGCAGGTATCTGAGAATGGGTGAGATAAGGGCCTTTACACCTTCTCGTCTGGTGATGGGTGTCCTCTCTACAAGTGAGGACTCCCATCCTGAACTTTTCTCCCTTCTCTCTGAGAAGTTCGGTCCCATCCTAGAGATGAGCGAGGCTGTTCCCTTCACCTTTACCGACTACTACGATCAGGAGATGGGCTCCAATCCCCAGAGGTTTTTCCTGGTGTTTGAAAAACTCTATGATCCCTCCCATCTAGCAGAAGCGAAGCTCATCACCAACAAGATTGAAGAGCGATTCACCCTCATGGGAGGTAGGACCATCAACCTCGACCCCGGCTTGCTGAGCATGGCCAACCTTATCCTGGCCACCACCAAAAACCGTTCCCACCGCATTCCCCTCAAAGACGGGATCTATGCAGAGGTTACCCTCTTCTATGAAAAAGGGCAGTTCAAAGCCTTTCCCTGGACCTATGCTGATTATGGAAGCGAGGCATTCCGCCTTTTGTTTAAGCATTATCGAATCGGGTATATGGAAGCTATCAAGGCCTATAAAGACTAGAATTTAACAGATTTACCATGCAAAGGTGACTTGTAAGCCATCATTAGAAGTGAGAGGCTTCTTTTGCATGGGCAATGGCTTCATCGTTTCAAGAGTATGAGTCACAATCCTTACCCAAGGCTCTCCTGTTTTTTTAGCCCTTGTGTGGTACTATCGCACTAGAGCCTTGCATAGGTGGCCTATGATGAAACGGCTCAGATGAGGTTGCTGTGTCAAGATTAGATAAGTCAGTGCGAAACATCAAATTTGGAACCCTTGGCCTCATCCTCAGCTATATAAGCGGCTTTATAGCCCGGAAAATTTTTGTGATGTTCCTTTCGATGGAGTATCTCGGTATCTCCGGATTGTTTGCCAATATCCTCATGGTGCTATCCCTCGCTGAATTGGGCTTTGGGGGGGCCATAAGCTATAGCCTCTACAAACCTCTTGCCTTCGGAGAAACCTATAAGATACAGGCCCTGATGAAGCTCTATAGAAGAGCTTATCGGATAATTGGGACGGTGGTGCTTGTGCTGGGGTTCGCCTTTACCCCTTTTCTTTCAGTGCTGATGAAGGAAGTTCCCGATATTCCCCATCTGTATAGCATATATTGGCTATTTGTCCTCAACTCAGGGAGTAGCTATTTTCTAGGGTATAAACGAACTGTCATCATTGCCGACCAGAAATCCTATATCAACTCAATATATCTATATGGCTTTCAGGTACTCAAGCATGTTCTGCAAATCCTCGTATTGGTAGTGACAGGAAACTATATCCTCTTTCTTGTGGTGTTGCTCCTGTGTACCATTGGTGAAAATCTCACCATAACACTACGGGTCAACTCACTTTATCCCTACTTGAAAGAGAAAACAGACGCCACCCTTACCAGAGACGATAAGGAGAAGATCAAGAGGAACATCGTTGCCCTGACATTTCACAAAGCAGGGGGGGTGTTGGTCAACGGAACCGATAGCATCATCTTGGTGAAGTTTGTGAGCCTTGTCAGTGCCGGCCTCTTTGCCAATTACACCCTGCTGCAAAGCTCTGTCGGAGGTATTGTTGGCCTCATTTTCTCTTCCATCACAGCGAGTATCGGCAACCTTTCAGCCGAAAGAGGAGCTGAGGGAAGCAAGAATCTTTTTGATGAGCTGCATTTCATCTCTGCTTGGGTCTATGGGTTCACCGCCCTCTGCCTATACTTTTTGTGTAACCCCTTCATCTCCCTATGGTTGGGCAGGGCATACCTGTTTCCCCAGAGCGTCGTGTTTGTAATCGTCCTTAACTACTACCTTGCGGGCATGAGAAGACCTGTGCTCGCTTTCAAGGATTCCTTAGGGTTGTTCTGGTACGACCGGTACAAATCCTTGCTGCAAGCAGCGATCAATCTGGTGGTATCGATACTGCTGGCAAGGAGATTTGGGGTCCTTGGGGTTCTGGTTGGAGCCTCAGTAAGTGTTTTGGCCACCAGCTTCTGGATCGAGCCGTATGTGGTCTTCCGCTTTGGCTTTGACAAACCCCTGGGTCAGTACTTTTTCCAGTATCTGGGCTATACGCTGGTTACCCTTGTTGCAGGATTTGCAACCTATTTTACGCTCTCCTTGATAACCATACCCAACACGATCATTCGGTTTTCCGTATCTTTCCTCGCTGTCATCACAGTTCCAAATGTGGTGTACCTGCTCTTCTTTCATCGTCTGTCCCTTTTCAAAGAGGTCCTTGCAATTGTGAAACGTTTGAGCAAACGAGAACTACCACAATAAAAACAAACGTTTCCAACCCCTTCTTGAAGAGATAAGGGGTGATTTTTCTCTTTGTATATGTGAACAGGCACTTACTCTTTATTGGTACTGTAGTACTACTTTTAATATTCTTTCTCAGCTGTACGACAGATCCTCTTTCTATGAGGGCTGTGGAGGTAATCCTCCCTACCAGACACCGCTGGGAGGAGATGCAGAACCAGAGTCTTTGGTACACCCTCGTCTGGACAGAGAAAGGGGAGCTGAAGAGGCGACATCTCAGGGCTGGGGAGAAACGAACAACCCTATGGGTAAGGCGAGGGGAGACCGTGGTCTTCTGTGCATACCCTTTGGGGGTGTTCTCTCCTGCAGGGGGAGCTGTGATCCCCAATGGGGAAGCCCAACTTCTCCTTACAGAACAGGAGGGAGTGCTCTGTCGTCTGCTGCAGGAGAGCACCCGCTTCAACGCTGATGCCCTCGGGTCCTTAGCCTACCCTCATCTTCTTCAGGAGATTCGATCCAAGACAGATGATTTCACCCTTCTTGATGGTAATCGTTTGCAGAAGGACTTGGCCAATGGCGAACTTACCTCCTCATCCATCAAAGTGGCAGAGCCGCTTACTGTAGTGGTAACCACCATCCCCCAAGGGTATTGGGTTGGAGAAGGAACCCTTGATCCTTCTTTTTGGAGCTATTGGGGTGATGAGGGCATACCCCTTGCCTTAGGAGAAGGATTGCACTGTTTCTGGAATAGGGAAGATGCTCTGTTGCTCAGGATTTTTGTTGACCTTAACGAGGAGGCCTTTTTTGTCTCTCTGCAAAAGGGCCCTTTGTGGTAGTGTGTTCTCTTTCTTTTTATCCGGTAAAAATGTACAGTTGATACATGGAATCACTGCGTGAACTGTACAGGATAGGCTATGGCCCCTCAAGTAGCCACACCATGGGCCCTCGTTTTGCAACAGAGCATTTTCTTGAGCTTTGTCCCTCTGCCACTCGATATGAGGCAAATCTTTACGGCAGCCTTGCTGCAACAGGAAAGGGGCACCTTACCGACAAGGCCATCCGAGAGATCTTCGCCCAACGAGAAAAACAGGTGGAGATCAGCTGGTATCCTGATGAGGAGAAGCCATTCCATCCAAATGCCCTCTCCCTTATCGGCTATGACGGGCAAGGTGGAATCCTTGCCAACCAGACCTACTACAGTGTGGGTGGTGGGCGTGTAGTCATAGACGGTGAAAATGAAGACGAAAAGAAGCGCGTCTATCCCAAGGAGTATGGGACCATGGCGAAAATCCTCGCCTACTGCTCTGAAGAGGGTCTGCAGCTTTGGGAGTTTGTGCTGCAATTTGAAGGCAATGATATCCTGGACTATATGAACGAGGTGTGGACTGTAATGTGTGAAGCCGTTGAGGCGGGCATTTGTGCTGAGGGGGTCCTACCCGGTGGCCTCAAGCTTGCCCGAAAGGCTAGTCAGTACAACTCCAAGGCTGGGGAATTCTCCGGGCCCCTGGGTAATACGGCGATAGCCATCAGCTATGCCCTTGCTGTTTCAGAGGAGAATGCCGGAGGAGGCAAGATTGTAACGGCCCCTACCTGCGGCAGTTGCGGTGTACTTCCTGGTGTCCTTTACTATCTTTTTAAGCATTATAAGCTTTCCAAGGTAAAGATTCTGCGTGCCCTGCTCACAGCCGGCCTGATCGGCAATCTGGTCAAGACCAACGGTTCGATCAGCGGAGCTGAGGTGGGGTGCCAAGGGGAAGTTGGTGTTGCTTGTGCAATGGCAAGTGGGGCTGCTACCCAACTGCTTGGAGGAACCATCCATCAGATCGAGTATGCCGCTGAGATGGGGCTGGAGCACCATTTGGGCCTTACTTGTGACCCTATGAGGGGTTTGGTACAGATCCCCTGCATTGAGCGCAATGCCCTTGGGGCAATGCGCTCAATAGACCACTGCACGTTTGCCCTGCTTGGTGATGGCAGGCATAAGGTATCGTTTGATAGCGTTGTCGAAGTCATGATGGAGACTGGGCAGGCTCTTCCCTCCCTTTACAGGGAAACTTCGAAAGGGGGACTGGCTAAAGTGTTATTTTAAGGATAATTAGCAAATAAATGACTCTTTCTTAGAATAATCGTTTTCATCCCATTAAGAATATATGTTACTATACCAGTACTTAATTACAGCATAAGGGATAGTAGAATGTGTAAAGTGGAACAAATGAGAAAGTACAACAAAATCATTACCCTGCTTGTGCTTTGTCTTTTTACTTTGGCGCCTCTCTATCCTGCAATAGTCATGAGAACCTCACAAACAGAGATGAAAATTGTTGTGACTGATAGAGTTCAGGAGCGAAACACTCTTCCTTCCTCCTCTTTGATACTTCCACTCTGTTCCATAGCCATCACAGCCAAACATCAAGGCAGAGGGTATCTGAAAATCTTTCATACTTCACTGACCAGTGGATTTGAAGAGGTTCCCTACACACTCTACTGCGATGATCGGGGGGCTAGACTTTCCGAAACCCTTTCCTATATATGCAGTCCCTCCATCCCCCTGACCATCCCTCTGACAAATATCTCTGCTCATTTGACCAGAGCTTTACAAAAAGAGCGATCATCCTATACAAGTGAGGTTTTTTTTCATCTTATTTTTGAGCTGTAATGTCTCTTTTATACGGCAAATGCTCTATCATCAGCCTTCTAGCGTACAGATTGAGAACGGTGTAGTGATGGAAATGTACTGCTGATATTTCAAAGAATGAAAACAATTCAAGAAGATATGTACAAGGAGAGAGGAGGCCATGGCCTCCTCTTCCCTATACAATTCTTTTCTGAATTAGTATCCAGATTTCTCCTACTTCACAACCAGATTCACCAACTTATCAGGAACTACAATCTCCTTGATGATGGTCTTTCCAGCAATCCAAGTCTGTATCCTCTCATCACCCTTGGCGAGGGTAAGCATCTCTTCCTTACTCAAGCCTTTTTCCTGAAGGCTCTTGGAACGGACCTTGCCGTTTACCTGCAATATAATCTGCACCTCGCTGTCTATGGTGAGCTTCTCGTCATAGGTAGGCCAGCTTACATTTGCCAAGGAGGGCTTGTGCCCTGCACGCTGCCAAAGTTCCTCTGCAATATGAGGCACATACGGACCAAGCAGCTTGATCAAGTTCTCCCAAACAACCCTTGAGAGGTCTTTTATCTTATAGAGTTCGTTGACCAAGACCATCATCTGGCTAATTGCCGTATTGAAGTTCAGCGAAGCGGTATCTTCGGTCACCTTCTTGATGGTCTTGTGCAGCAGCCTGAGAATCTCTTCTGAAGGCTCATCATCAGTGATGGTTCTCTCCTGCAGGCGCCAGACGCGGTCGATGAAGCGGTATACTCCGCTAAGGCCTGTAGTAGCCCAAGGTTTCGACACTTCTAGAGGGCCCATGAACATCTCATACATGCGCATCGAGTCAGCGCCAAATTCAGTGATGATATCATCGGGGTTGATGACGTTCTTCAGGCTTTTGGACATCTTGGCAACAACACGCTCAAGACTCTCTCCTGTTGCTTTTTCAATGAAATGATCAGGTTCTGTCTCTTCCACCATATCGGTGGGAACAAGGCTTTTGTCCTTTCTCTGATAGGCAAAGGACGTTATCATCCCTTGGTTTACCAACCTTTGGAAGGGTTCCTTAGTGGATACAAAGCCCAGGTCATAGAGCACCTCGTGCCAGAAGCGTGCATACAGCAGGTGCAGCACTGCATGTTCGGCCCCCCCTACATAGAGGTCAACCGGCATCCAATACTTTTCCTTCTCCTCTGAGACAAAGCGTTCGGTGTTATTGGGGTCGATGTAGCGCAGGTAGTACCAGCATGAACCTGCCCACTGGGGCATGGTGTTGGTCTCCCTTTTCGCCTTTCCCCCGCAGACGGGGCAGGTGGTGTTCACCCACTCATCGATCTTGGCGAGGGGGCTCTCCCCTGTGCCGCTGGGCTCATAGGATTTTGCTTCGGGCAAGAGGAGGGGAAGCTGATCTTCCTTGAGGGGCACGGTTCCACAGGTGGGACAGTGCACCAAAGGAATAGGTTCTCCCCAGTAGCGCTGTCTGCTGAAAACCCAGTCTCGAAGCTTGTAGTTGGTGGCTCGGGTTCCGAGCTTGTTCTCTTCAAGCCAAGCGAGCATTTTTTCGATGCCATCCTCTTTGTTCAGACCATCGAGGAAGTCGCTGTTGACGTGAGTTCCGTCTTCAGTCCAGGGCTCCTTTTGTACATCGACTTCGCTTTTCAGCACCTCTATGATGGGGAGGTCAAACTTCTTGGCAAACTCCCAGTCACGGGTATCGTGGGCAGGAACTGCCATGATGGCGCCTGTTCCATAGCTGATAAGCACATAGTCTGCCACCCAGACGGGGATCTTTTCATTGTTGACAGGATTGATGGCATAGCTGCCGGTGAAGACTCCTGTCTTGTCCTTTGCCAGGTCTGTCCTTTCAAGGTCGCTCTTATGAGCAGACGCATCGATATAGGCTGCTATCTCAGCTTTCTTGCTCTCAATGGTTAGTTTGTCCACTAAGGGGTGTTCAGGGGAGATGACCATATAGGTTGCGCCGAAGAGGGTGTCTGCCCTTGTTGTGTAGACCTCCAGGTGTTCGTCACTATCCTCTATCCTAAAGGATACGCTGGCCCCTTCACTGCGACCGATCCAGTTGCGTTGCATATGCTTTACCGATTCTGGCCAGTCGAGAGTGTCCAAGTCGGCAAGCAGCTTGTCCGCATATTCGGTGATCTTAAGCACCCATTGGCGGATGCTTCTTCTCACCACGGCAGTTCCGCAGCGTTCGCACCTGCCATCCTTGACCTCTTCATTGGCGAGGCCTGTAAGGCATTCGTCACACCAGTTGATGGGGGTGTGGGACTCGTAGGCGAGGCCCTTGTTGAACAGTTGTATGAATATCCACTGGGTCCAGCGATAGTAGTCGCTGCTGTGGGTCGATACCTCACGATTCCAGTCATAGCAGAAGCCAAGGCTCTTGATCTGAGAGCGGAAGTTGGCGATGTTTTTCTCGGTGGTGACCTTGGGGTGTTTGCCTGTCTTTATGGCGTAGTTCTCTGCAGGGAGCCCAAAGGAGTCAAAGCCCATGGGGTGCAGGACGTTATAGCCGTTCATCCTGAGGTATCGGCAATAGATATCGGTAGCGGTGTACCCTTCAGGATGCCCTACATGCAGGCCCGATCCTGAAGGATAGGGGAACATGTCCAAAACATATTTACGTTTTTCAGGGGGAAAGGACTCGTCTTCTGTAACGGCAAAGGTCTGGTTATTTTCCCAGTACTGCTGCCACTTGGTTTCAATCTCTTTGAAAGGGTATTTGCTCATAGGAGCAATAATACATTTGCTGCAATATTAGGTCAACGCCAAACGCTCACCAATTATAGGGTTGCATCGTCTATGGAGGGTGAAAACTCCACTTCTTCAACCCTATTGCCCTGCATTTTCATGATTCTGAAGGTTCCTATTGGAGCCTGTAGCACATCGCCAGCTTCGGGAATGTCCCCGGTGAGGCTCATCAGGTAGGCCGCTACAGTACTGGTCCTTGATCCCTCACTCTCATAGTGCAGGGAAAGTTCGTCCACAAGCTGGAGAAAGGGGGTATCGGCCATGACCAGATAGGTCCCCGGCCTCAGCTCCTGTTCCACTATCCTGTCGGGATAGCGCCTTTCGTGTTCGTCATACAGCTCGCCAAAGAGCTGCTCTGCCACATCCTCCATGGTGACCACCCCGCTGAAGCCACCATACTCATCAAGTACAATGGCAAGTTGCAGGCGATCTTTCTTGAAGAGGAAGAATACGTTGTCCAAGTGCATCTGCTCAGGAACAAAGAGGGGTTTGAGCATGATGGTTGTTATGTTCATATGGTGCTTCTTGGCCAGCTGGGCTTGCAGGATGTCCCGCACCAGTACGATACCGATGATGTCCTCGCTGCTCTGGTGGTAGACAGGGATACGTGAGAAGCCTGAGCGGACGATGGAGGGGAACGCTTCTCCTATGGAGAGTTCGTCACTAACACAGAAGACGCTTGTCCTGTGGCTCATGATGGTCTTTACCTGGGTATCGCTGAACTGGATCGCCCTTTGCATAAGGTCCGATTCATACTGGTCCACCAACCCATAATCTTCAGCAGCTCCCACCATATGCCGGACACCTTCAGTGGTGATGGCAGGATCGGTGTTTTTGGCAAAGATTCGGGTGATGAGGTGGGAGAAGTGAATCAACAACCAGATAAAAGGGTAGAGGATGACGGTCAGGACCTTGATGGGGTATGCCATGAAGGTTGCAATCTTCATGTTATGGCTCATCGCGATCTGCTTGGGCGTTATCTCACCAAAGATGAGGATGACAATGGTGAGCAGTCCTGTTGCATACCCTACGGCGCTGCTGGAGAAGAGGCGGATGGCATAGGTTGTCACCAGAGCTGATACGGAGATATTCACCACATTGTTGCCTACCAGGACGGTGGTTATGAGAACGTCATGATTTTGGCTGAGTTCATAGGCCATGCGGGCGCTACGGCTACGTTTGTTCTGCAGTGTTCTGTGTTGGATAAGGGATAGGGATGTAAAGGCCGTCTCAGTAGCGGAAAACATGGCCGAAAGAATAAGCAACACAAAGATAGCTATCAGGTGTGTGCTCATGAGCATATCCTAAGCATACGATAAAGAGGCGGGTGTTCGCACGAGCACCCCAAGCTAGATAACGGGTCTTCCATATTGGGCCTAGTATACCAACAGCAAGACTACAACCGCAAGGGTAATCACCAATGAAAGGGCATATGTTTTTGTGCTCATGCGTTTTATCCTGCTGGCATTGAATCCAGAGAAGGGATAGAAGGAAAAAACGCCATCGAGGGCTACCAAGGCAAGACCAAACAGCAAGGCCAAACCCTTGGGAACAAAAAGCGCGATAAGGAGGAGAGCAACCTGGCTTCTCATGGCCATCCTTGCTAGAAATGCTGTTTTTCCCTTTAGGTTCCAGTCGAATCCCTTGATATACACATTGCCAGGGACAGGGAAGGGGAAGCCTATGGTGAAGGTAAGGATCAGGGCTGTGATCCAAGCGGTGTCCCACCCTCGGTAGACAATCTCCTCTTTTTCTCTTTTCCTTGTCCCTTTTGCAAACAGGGCCATCGAAGCTGTCCTGACAAGCAAGAAGAGGGCAGGGGCCGCAAAGACGAGCATATTTTGTTCAGCTGTCAAAGATGCATATGATCTGTCTATGGGGTGTAGTCCTGTCAGGTTGAGCAGATTCCAACCCTTGAGGCAGCAGAAGAAGAGCATGGTGTTCCCAAGCAGTGTGGTGACCAAGGCCTTGGCCCCTGTTGCCACCTGAGGTATCTTTTTGTCTGTCAGGCTCTTATGCCAGAGAAAATATCCCATGTCAAAGAAACGGGAGGCGTGGTGGTAGACCTTGATCGTCCCCGCCTTAAACAGCTTCAGCTGTTGCCAAAGCCCTATGATGGTGAAGCCTTCCAGTGCCAGCTGTTTGAAGGATGCGGGATTGTCCCCCTCAACACATGCAGAGAGGGAGGTGCACCCATCGTCTTTCAGGAAGTTTATAGCCTCATCAAGCAACCTCCCTGCCAAGCCATTCCCCCTGTGTTCGTCATCGGTGTAGAGCCACCCTATGTAGCCCATCCTTACCTCTCTGTTTACCTGATAGATATCCAAGTTGATGCCAGCAACAACCCTATTGTTGCTGGTAACTACCAAGGTTGATTCTGGATGGAGGTAAAAGATTGATGCATACTTTGCATCGAAGCATCGGCCCATCAGGGTTTTTGTCTCCTCTATCTGATCATCACGAACGAGGGCAATGGTATACTCACTCACATTTTTCCTCGTAGCGTATTGGTCATCTCAAGTTGAGTGGCATAGCAGAGAAAGCCCATACTCTGTAGGAGGGTGTTCAAGGGGATAAAGCTATCATCGATGTTGATGATACGAAGCTCTTCTCTTTCACAGAGCTTTGCCGCCTCTATGATGGCCATTCTTGCATAGCCTTGGCGTCTTTTTTCCTCTTTGATGTGTATTTGGGCTATTGAACCCTGTTTGGGATCATAGCAAAGAGTTCCTACCTTTTTCCCTTCTAGGAGAATGGCCCAGATAGGAACCTCACCTGCCCTGATGGCTTCTTCCTCATTTTGCCAGCTTGGCAAGCACTCGCCTTGGGGAATCTGCAAGGCTTCCTGCTTTTCAAGAGCCAGAACACTTTCCTTGTCTTTGAGGGTCTCCGTTTTGATCTTGTAGCAGTTGAGCCCACGCTGACGGGTAAAGCCTATGCGTTGGTAGAGCCTGATAGCTCTTGTATTGTCAGAGAGCACTTCCAATACCCAGGTATGGATGTCTTGGCTGTTCAATAACGAAAAGGTCTTTTCCAGAAGCAGGTGGGCATAGCCTTTACCCCTATAAGCGGGGATGATGGCAGTGCCTGAGTCATAGCAGTAGTTTCCCCTGACTCCATTAAGGACAAATCCTATCAACTGCTCATCATCAAAGAGCCCGACAGAGCTCTCAGAGCGATATCCGTTTCTGGTGAGGGTGCTTTGGAGTTTCTCTTCGCTCATGGCTATTGGGACCTTGTAGTCACTGAAGCCCTCGTTGTAAGAACGGGTTAGTTCTTCTATTCCCACTTGTTCTAGCGTCTTTGTTACCACCATCGTTTTTTCTTAAACCATCCTGCCATGAAGATTACTATGAGGATACAGCATATGAGCATTGCGTAGAATCCCCAATGCTGTGAAGAGAAGGGTATGTGGATAAAGTTCATCCCATACAGGCCGGTAAGGAAGGTAAGGGGTATGAAGATGGTGCTGATGATGGTAAGCACCTTCATAATCTTGTTCATCTTCACATCGAGGCTGGAGAGGTAGACCTCCATCAGGCCGCTTACTGTCTCACGCAGCATCTCACACTCCTCACCGAGCCAGAGGGCGTGGTCGCTGGTGTCCCGGAAAAGATGGATGGTAGCCTTGCCCATATCCACATGCTCGCTTCTGATGAGGTTGCTCAACAGGTCCTTCAAGGGGAGGGTGATCCTTCTTAGGTGGAGGATCTTTCTCTTATGCTTGTGGATGTCACTCGCAGTTGCCTTTTCGGGGGTGTTGATGACAAGGGTCTCCATCTCTTCGGTCTGTTGGTCAAGCTCGTCAGCCCGGACCAGATACTGGTCTACCACCCGGTCGACCAAGGCATGGAAGAGCAGGTGTGCATTTGCTTTTCTTTTTTTCGTCTCCGTATCCTTGAGATAGGAGACTACCGGCACAAAGATATCACTTGCATGTTCTACAATGCTGATAACCCATTTGTCACCTACAAAGAGGCTCAGCTGTTCCTCTTCCTTCTGAGGGGTATCGAGAACTCTGAGTGT
>CAYSIH010000031.1:0-13326 GCA_964431005.1 uncultured Sphaerochaeta sp.
GGTCGGCAGGAGTAAGTATCTTTACCTCTGTAGCCTTCTGGGTCCGGTAGATGTCCAGCAGTACCGCCCCGATGACAACCACACCAGTAAAGAAGGTCTGGTACTGTGATTGCAGGTTCATTGAAGGGAGTCCTGAACGAAGTACACTCATGATATAGACACCTATCATGGTGCCAAATACTGAGCCTGCGCCTCCTGAGAGGGACGTGCCACCAATAACAGCGCCGGCGATGGCGTAGAGCTCAAAACCAGCACCTTGTGCAGGCATGACGGTGGTATAGACTGCAGCAAAAGCGATCCCTCCCATGCCAGCGGTAAAGCCTGCAATTACGTAGGCCATCATCTCCCACTTCTGTACATCTACACCTGAGAGCCTTGCTGCATCCTTGTTTGATCCTATGGCAAAGATGTATCGTCCCATCTTTGTCTTGGTCAAGATTACATACGCAATGAATGCTGTCAGAAAGAGTACTATGGCTCCGGTAGGAAACGAGTTGTTGTCAGGGGTTATAAACTTGAAGATACCCTTAAACCAGCTTCCTGGGGCTCCACGTGCTGGGAAGGTAGCACTACGCACATTGGAGACTATCGATCCGGTTCCAAGGCTTATCATCTGAGTTCCAAGCGTTGCGATAAACGGAGGAAGTTTGAGCTTGGAGATGAGAATCCCGTTCAGCAGTCCAAAGGCAGTACCTACAAATAGGATCAACAGCAGGGAGATCCACATAGGCCATCCCCATGTCTTGTAAGCGGTCCCTCCGATAATAGCAGAAGCCATCATCACAGTTCCTAAGCTCAGGTCAATACCACCAGTTATGATGACAAAGGTAACTCCTATGGCGATGAAGCCAATGTAATAGGAGGAGTCAAGGATATTGACTAAGGTTGTTAAGGAGAAGAAGTTTCTCCCAAAGATTGAGAAGAAAATATAAATTATAACCAAAGCCAAAGGTGCTAGAAGTTTCTGCATATTGATGCCGTTTTTCTTTTCCCTCAATTCAAGATTCTCGTTAGTAGCCATATTTGCCACACTCCTATTTGTAAAGTGTTGCCAAACCCATGATTTTCTCTTGGGTCGCATCTTCGATATCTAAGATTCCTGTGATTCTGCCTTCATTCATAACCACAACCCTGTCACTCATTCTCAAGACCTCTCCCAGTTCGGAGCTGATCATGATGATGGACTTACCCTCTTTCACCAATTCATTCATCAATGCGTAAATTTCACTCTTTGCCCCGACATCGATGCCTCGGGTCGGTTCATCAAAAATGAGAATGGAGCTGTTTTTGATCAGCCATTTTGCAATGACAACCTTTTGTTGGTTTCCCCCTGAGAGGTTTCGTACAACCTGGTTTATGGATGGGGTCTTGATCGATAGTTTTTTTACATACTCTTTTGTAGAGTTGGCCAGGACTTTGTTTTTGATCAGCAATGATGGTGATAGTTCAGCATAAGAAGCCATCACTGAGTTTTCAATCACGGAGAGGTTTGTTGCAAGACCGTAGCGTTTTCTGTCCTCCGAGAGGTACCCCATACCAAGCTTTACCCCATCCATAGGATTTTTAATCGATACTTTTCGTCCGTTGATCTCGATGGTTCCACTCCCCTTATCAGCTCCACACAGCGCTCGGGCAGTCTCTGTCCTTCCTGCACCCATCAAACCTGCAAAGCCTAAGATCTCCCCCCTATGCAGTTCGAAGCTCACATCATCGACCAAGTGCCCTGCACAGAGATTGGATACCTTCAGCACAACAGGGGCATCAGGGGCAACATTGCTCTTGCTCTTGGGTTTTTCGTAGATGACGCGTCCGACCATCATGTTGATCATCTCATCCTTAGTGAGGTTGCTCGTCTCTTTTGTCCCGACAAGCTCACCATCACGTAAGACAGTAACGCGATCTGAAATCTCCCCAATCTCATCAAGGCGGTGGGAGATGTAGATCATTCCTACACCTTTGGAAGCAAGGTCTCTCATTATAACAAAGAGGTCTTCGATTTCATGGTCAGTAAGTGCTGCTGTAGGTTCATCGAGGATGAGCACCTTCAGGTCGTAGCTTACAGCCTTTGCTATCTCAATCATCTGTTGTTTTCCAACCGTGAGATCTCCTAGCTTAAGCTCCACATCAATATCCATATTGAGTTTCTTCAGAAGATCTTGTGCTCGTTGGTTTTGCTGTTTGGCGTCAAGAAACAAGCCGTTGAGCTTGGTAGACTCTCGTCCTATGAAAAGGTTCTGTGCGACTGTAAGGTGGTCCATCATGTTCAGTTCCTGGTGGACAATAGCAATTCCTGCAGTAAGTGCCTGTTTAGGGCTGTGAGGATTGAACAGCTTACCCCTGTAGTAAATTTCGCCTGAATCTTTAGGGAAAATTCCTGTCAAAGCTTTCATGAGTGTGGATTTCCCTGCACCGTTTTCGCCAACAAGCGCATGTATTTCTCCCTCTTTTAGGGTGAAATCAACCTTCTTCAAGGCGTGTACACCGGAAAAGCGCTTGTCTATGGCTTTCATCGACAACACAATATTGTTCAAAGCCACCCCCCTCTTGTATCTAATACGATTTGAAATTTCATTTCTAAGAATCTTGGTTTCAAAATCCCTATAAACAAATCATTACACGGAATATGTGCGTTGTCAAGAAAATTGTAAACGTTTACAATTAACAAGCCGCTTCCTCGGGTTACTGGCTGGATTTCCCGTGGAAGCGGCTCGTAGCAAAAGATAAAACGCTCTTAGTTCTGATTAAGAAGATACCTTGTTTGCCTAGAGGCTATACTTAATCACAGATAGAGGGGTTGTGGTGTGTTAGGTCCGATATCAATTTTGTTATAGGGTAAGGCCATTGGCAGCAAGATAAATCTTGGCACAGGCAAGGGAGTCACTCAAGGCTTCGTGGTGGACCAGCTCGATGCCCAGGTGTCTGCTTACAGTATCAAGCTTGTGGTTCATCAGGGTAGGCCAAGCGCCTCGCGCACTTTCAACAGTGCAGGCAAAGTTAGGCAGCGGATATTCAATGCCGTAGTACTCGAGACAGAGCCTGAGGACGCTGCGATCAAAGCTGCTGTTGTGGGCTACTAGATAGTCTGAACCAATGAACTCTTGCATGAGAGGCCAGGCTTCTGCAAAGGTTGGAGAATGTGCAACATCTTTCATGCGTATACCATGGATAGATGTAAAGAAGGGTAAGATTTCCATACCGTACGGGGGCTTGAGGAAGGTGTAGTATTGATCGACCAACACCCCGTTGCGCACCTTGACCAGGGCTACCGCACAGGCACTTGCACGCTTGGGACAAGCTGTCTCGAAGTCTATAGCACAGAAGTTCATCGTATCCTGTTCTTTGGGCATGGTTCAATCTTAGCAGAAAACATTTTTCCTGCTCTCCTCCGTCCAAAGACTATGCCTCAGTGTCCTTGTTTTGTCTATCGGTTTATTAAGCTAGTGTCTTCATGTTTATCATGTTGCACGTATTTTTTGATCCCTACATGCATGCTCTTACGTGTATATAGCAGTGGCTACCATCACCATGATAATAGAGACAAGCGTATCCATTGAGAGGGTGTTATCCACATAATCAGCACTCTCCTTGTCGCCAGGGCGCATGAATATGGTGATAATAAAAGGGGGAGGCGTAAGGAACATCACCAGCACTGCATAGCGGTAGATGGCAGGCATCCCAAGCAATCCACCTACCAGGAATCGGTTGATGAGCAGAGCGAGGATTATCAGCAGCCCCTTTCTGACAAGGATGGTCTTGAATGCCAGTGCCAAACCATCCTTCTTGATGTGGATACCATAGCCTATGGAGATGGCGATAAGGGGAACTGTCAGGCTGGCAAGCAGATCTATGAACTCCCCTAGGGAGAGGAATAGGTTATTTAGCTCTATGTCCTTTGCAAAGAGGCTCACCAAAATTCCTAGGAAAATGGCTATGATGACAGGGGAAGTTACGAACTGACGTAGGAGTACCTTTGTGTTGTGCACCCCATCGCGTTCCTTTATCAGAAGCGCCATCAGGACAAAGAAGACGAACAGCACCTGCCCAAGATCGACCAAGGCGAACTTGCCCAGGTGTTCAGTTCCATAGACTGAGATGAAGAGTGCATATCCGAGCATGCCCATCTCAAAGCCACCCATCATCAGAGGAAAATAGGGTGAACTCATTCCGAGAGGCTTAGCTAGGGCTTTCCCTAGGAGGACCATCAGAAGACACACCATGAAGATGGTTATCACCAAGATGAGGTAGCTGCTCTCTATTTCGAGTGTGGAGAAAGCCTGAAACATCAAGGCTGGCAGGGCAAGGTCTGAGACAATGCGCTTTATCCCGGCTATTGTCGGCTCAGAAAAGCTTTTTGACTTTTGCAGGATAAAACCCAGTATGAACAACAGGAGAATTGGAAGAATCGACCACATAGTGCTACCACCCTATAGAGATGCTTTATACAGGAAACGGTATCACACTAGGGGAGGGCCAACAAGGGTCTACCCAAATTGGGCACAAGGCATAAAAAGGAGTGCTGGGAAAAATCCAGCACCCCTTTTTGCAGGAAAATCAGACTTTATCCTTTGCTGTGCTTCCAGCCAGTTGTATCGAGTTCATTAAGCATCTTTGCCGTAACTGTCGTACAGGTCAAATCCCCCGTTACGTTCAAAGCAGTGCGCCCCATGTCGAGGATAGCATCGATTCCTAGGATCATTGCATAGGCTCCGGCTATTGGGGTTCCTGCAATAACAGGGAGCCCGACAGCATCGAGTACCATCAGAAGCATGATCGCGCCGGCTCCTGGCACTCCTGCAGTCCCAATCGATGCAAGGGTTGCCGTCACTATGATCAAACCCATCTGCGCAAGGCTGAAGCCCTGTCCGGTCACACTGAGTGCGATGAACGTTGCACATACTCCCTGGTAGATCGCCGTACCATCCATGTTGATTGTCGCACCTAGGGGCAAGGAAAAGGAATAAATATCCTTCTTTATCCCAAGGTTTTCTGCAGCTTTGATGGTTACCGGCAAGGTCCCATTGGAGCTACGGGTGACAAAACCGGTTATAAACGGGTTTTTAGCCTCATGAATGAAACCTCTGACACTGAGTTTGCTCAAGGCAATCAGACCAAAGTACACGATGACGATATGAATGGCATAGCCAGAGAAGGCTGTTAAGGTGACAATGCCCAAAGATCCCACAACCTTTGAACCGTTCTTTGCAAAGACTTCGGCTACGAGGGCCAGTACGCCAATGGGTGCATATTCCATTATACCACCAATCATTTTCATCATAATGGTGGATACCCCATCGAAAAAATCAAAAATCACATTCCCCAGTTTCTTAGAGCGTTCATCAGAAGCGACTCGTAGATAGGAGATTCCAATACCAAACAGCAGTGAGAAGAAGATGACTGGAAGGACATTCTCATTGACGACTGCTTGTGCAAAGCTGGTCGGAACGATGTTGATCAGCGTTGTTGAAAGAGGTACGGCTGCAGCCTGTTTGCCTGCAGCGTCGACTGCAAGGATTGCCAGATCAGCGCTCGGTCTGAAGATTGCCCCCATTGCCAATCCTATGAGGACAGCGAAGGCCGAAGTCACCAAGTACAAAGCGATGATTCGAATTCCTGTTTTACCTAGATTTGCAGGACTTACGGATGAAGCTCCTACAATGATTGTCGAAAGGATTATGGGCATCATAATCATTTTGAGCAAACGGACGAACAGAGCTCCGAATGGGGAGATCCACAAGATCTTTTCCTTGAAAATAAGACCAAGTACGGCACCTAAAACTAGACCAATGAGAATTCTGTACAGCAGATTGAAGTTGAAATACCATCCCAAGGGTCCTTTCACCTTTCGATTCGTTTTCTTTTCCATAGACAAACTTCCTTTTGCTAGTGATAGATTTACATCCAGTATACCTCATGTTGCATATGTAACAAAGGAAAAGATATGTAGGTTTGTATTCATATAGTATTTATTGTAAATATATCCATTATATGCACATGTATAGTGAAGTGCTATGTGTTATCCGCCAGTCGGAATAAAAATACCAGTGTCAGTTCAGTGCAAGGAGAAATATGTAAATATTTTTGGGGCTTGTGACTATGTATATGAACTTGACTTCTTTTATTCGAGTTGCCTATACTAGGCTTAACGACGTGATTTACACACCAACTTGCAGCGTCGAAAAACAAATCGCTAAATAGGAGCCCGACACGATCACACACAAATACATCCATCTCTTTCCCCATCTCTGCACTTCTTGGGCCTTCCTGCGCGTACAGGAGGTCAGCTATGAGTAGTTCCTAGTCTTAATCAAAAAAGAAGCACGCAAAAAAACAAGAAGTAAGAGACGAAAGCACAAGAAGTGGTATTGGGTACCACCAAATATGGAGAGTAATTATGAACTATGAAACACGTTTTAAGTTTGACAAGCACACCATCACTGAGGAGTATGTAGTCGACAATACTGCGTATAGAGCTAGTTTGGATATTCAGAGCCCTGGATTCTGCTCGGGTATGGCAGGCTATGATGCCCACTGTGTAGGGGTAAGTCTCTCAATGCAGGAATCGAAATCATCGATTGGATTTGTGGGGATCAGTTTTCCCCTAGCCAAGCGTTCTGATACCAGCAATTCAGAGCTTATGTTGGAGCCTTGTCTTGACGATAAAGGTTTCGAGGAGAATTTGCCTCCTGCTCACAAGTTCACCCCCTATGCAGAGAGGGTGATCGAGCGGGTGGTAACTGAATTCATCCGGCAGAGAGCGTCTTGTATAGCAATGGGCTTTCCTCTGCATAGTATCACTGTCAGTGTTGGGGCACAGGTAAATGGAAACGGAAAAGAGTAGTGAATTGTTGAATTGTTAGATGGGCTAATAAAAAGCACAGCTCCCCAAGTCATTGGTGATCTGTGCTGATATGAACTATTTTGGTAAGTGTATGGTAAGGAGGCTTCTAGCATCTTGAAATAGATGTGCTACTTCGCCTTCTTCTCCTCAATCCTCTTATGCTGTGTCTTCTCAATGGCGTTGATGATCTTGTCATAGCCGGTACATCTGCAGAGGTTGCCTGCAACCTGCTTGCGGATCTCATCCCTGCTTGCAACTTCATCACGTGTAATGATGGGTATTGATGCCATGATGAAGCCAGGAGTGCAGAAACCACACTGTACAGCACCTTCATCGATGAACGCCTGCTGTATGTCCGATATGGCTCCCTTCTTGTCTGAGAGGCCTTCCAAGGTTAGGATGGTCTTCCCTTCAGCCCAGACTGCAAGATAGATGCATGAGTTGAAGGGTTTGCCGTCTATGAGGACGGTGCATGCTCCGCACTCACCCACGTCGCAGCCATGCTTGATGCTGTCCAGCCCGCCTTGTCCCCGAAGCATGTCAGAAAGAGATGACCGTATGTCAACCGAATATTCTCTTAGCACACCATTTATGGTGCATGTTACTGTTCTTCTAGCCATTGATCTTTCCTCCAGCTTTCTCGATCGATGTGATGGTGGCTCGCCTTGCGAGTTCTTCCACCAGGTGGAGCCTGAACTCCTTGGAAGCCCTCCAGCTTGTTCTGGGCATGACATCAGCTAAGGCGCCCTCAGCTACCTTGTTGATGAGGTCCGCATTGAGCAGATGCCCTTTTGCACTTGCCTCTGCGGTAACGGCACGGATGGGAATCGGTGCTGCAACGCCGAAGGCGATGCGCAGTCTATCAATTTTTTTCTTGTCTTCGGTAAGCCTGACGTTTACCGAGCAGCTCAAGGTTGCAATGTCCATCGCTTTTCTCATCGCATACTTGATGAAGTGAGCGTAGGTGTTCTCATAGCTGGCTTTGGGAATGCGAATCCCTGTAAGGATTTCCCCTGGACGTAGGTCGACCTTTCCCGGTTTTAGGTTGAAATCCGCATAGGGTAGGACACGGGTACCCTCGAGGCTGGCAATCTCCAGCATCGCATCGTAGGCCTTGAACGTGCCAGCAGAGTCTGCACTGGTCACCCCGTTACAGATGTTTCCCCCAATGGTGCCGATGTTCCTAATCTGAGGACCACCAATCTGTTCCACCGCTTCACCTAGGACTGGCATATACTTCTTGATAAGAGGGTGCATCAAGACATCGGTGAAGCTTGCTAGGGGTCTTATCAGAAGCGTGCCGTCATCCTCTATGCAGATGCCACGCAACTCATCAAGGGCGAAGATGCTGATGAGGTCGCATCCAGCAAGCTTGCCTTCGCGTATCTGGATGAGAATGTCACTTCCTCCAGCGAGTACCAATGCTTGTGGGTGTTCCTTTCTCAGTTCCAATGCTTCTTGCACACTCTTTGGTTCATATAAGTTCTTAATATCGTACATGCTCGTCTTCCTTTATTTGATAAGTCCTGCTTCTCTAATTGCATAAAACAGTTTTTCAGGGTTGAGAGGGATTGAGTTAACTGCAACCCCTGTAGCATTAAGCATAGCGTTCCTGATAGCTGGTGCGACTGGGATGGTAGGGGGTTCTCCCAAGGACTTGTTACCGTATGGCCCTGTCGGATCTTCAGTCTCCACAAAGGCGACATGCAGGTCAGGGGTGTCCATCGGTGTCATCAGCTTGTAGTCGAGCAGGTTGTCATTAAGCATCCGTCCGGTCTTCTGATCAAAATCCAGATGCTCATACATGCCGTAGCCAAGACCCATGCTCATTCCGCCTTGAACCTGACCCTCGGCGGTCTGATGGTTGATTATCCTTCCTGAGTCATGGACGTTGATGATATCCAACACCTTTATATGGCACATGGGGATATCTACCTCAATCTCAGCAAAACAGACACCAAAGGAGTAGGTATTGTCCGAACAGTGATGCGACTCCTCAGCTGAGATGTGCGTCGAGTTGGTCAGGCTATAGCATGACTCCTCGGCCACGGTCTTTACGCTGAGCAGCTGTTCGTCCTTATTCGTATGGACAATGTAGTTATCCTTGATATCAAGGTCCCACGGGTCTTTGTTCAGCATGAAGCCCGCAAACTCGAGCAACCTTTTTCTGAACACCTCAGCTGTCTTTTTGACGGCCATGCCTGAGACATAGGTCTGTCGGGATGCATACGCCCCTGTATCATAGGGGGTGACGTCAGTATCCTGCTTGCTTATCACATGGATCTTATCCATGCTCAAGCCTACAGTCTCAGCTGCCATCATGGCAAAGACAGTGTCTGCTCCCTGGCCAATCTCCGTAGCGCCCATCTGCAGTTGCAGAGACCCATCCTGGTTGAGCAGCATGCGACATGCTGCAGTCTCCAGACTGATAGGATAGACCCCTGTCTTGTAACAGAAAATGCCCATACCCACACCTCTTCGTACAGGGCCGCTCTGGTTGGCATACCTTGCACGTTTTTCGGTGTAGTTGAGATGCTTCTCTCCAATGTCAATGCACTCGGAAAGGCCGGTGGAATGGCACTGGATGGTAGTGATCGGATCGATGAAGCCAAGCTTCATCATGTTTAGCTTTCTGAAGGCAATGGAGTCAAAGCCGGTTTTTCTGACGATGTCATCGACATGGGCTTCAAGGGCAAATCCAATTTGTGGGATTCCGTACGCACGCATCGCACCTGCTGTGGGCAGGTTGGTATAGACTGTGTACGCTTCACCTTTGATGGCCCCAACCGGGTACATCATGCGAAAGCCATTTACTGCGTTGGCAACCAAGGCATGTGCATGGGAAGCATAGGCCCCCTGGTTGGAGTAGGCGACGATGGACCGTGCTGCAAAGCTGCCATCCTTACGGACATACGATACGATATGGAACTTCATGGCATGGCGTACGCGGGTGCAGGCAAAGGTCTCTTCCCTGGTATACTCCAGACGGACCTGCCTCCCCCCGACACGGGTGGTGAGATAAGCGTTCAAAGGCTCAGTGAGGGCATCCTGGCGGTTGCCGAATCCTCCGCCGATATACGGTTTGATAATCCTGATATCCCCATAACCGACACCAAGAGCCTGTGCACAGACACGGCGCACTATATGAGGGATCTGAGTTGCAGCGACTATTACTATTTTCCCGCTTTCCATGTATGCAAAGGAGGAAGCCTTTTCAATATGGCAGTGCTGGACGATGGGGGTATCGTAGTCACCTTCAACCTTGATGAGTCCTTTTTCCTTGATGGCCTCGTCGAAGGCGCCCATTTCATACGAAGATTGGACAACAATGTTGTTAGGCTTTTCCTCATGGATTGTCCTGGCTCCGGGAGCCAGGGCGGCTTCGATGGAAAGCAGGGGTTCGTACTCTTCATACTCGACCTTGATTTTCCGTACTGCTTCATTAGCAGATATTTCATCCTCTGCAATGACAGCGGCAATATCATCACCATAGAAGCGGACTCGGGTATTGAGAAGTTTTCGGTCTGCAATGTCCTGATGTTTTTTGACCGTGGACCAAGGGTGCCCTGCTGTAGGGAACTGGATGTCCGGCACATCAAAACAGGTAACGATGTCTACGACACCAGGAACCTTCCAAGCCTCTTCCAGGTCAAAAGATAGGACAAGACCATTTGCGATGGTGCTGTGCAGAACTTTAGCAAAAAGGGCATGAGGACTTACCAGATCACCAGTGTATTTTGCTTTACCCGTGACTTTTTCTTTTGCGTCGACTCTGTTCAAGGGTTTACCTATTATTTTCATTGCTTTCCTCCTTCTTCCGAGAAGTAACCTAAATTCACTTTGTCATCGTACTACTTTAAGGGCATTGTGGACATTCCTGAAGGGAACTCAAAGTTGAAGTAGTAGCCTTGATGGCCATTTCTCTAATAATACAACAGATTGCAACATATTCAAGAAAAAAACTAAAAATGTATGGGCTGCCGCAATTATCATACAGTTCCCTGCTGGTTTCGATGGGAATAAGGAAATTGCAGATAGCAAAGCCCATTCTCAACATTTGGTTTTGGGTTACCTTACTATAGGTTTCCCTGCATGATATAATATCATAGCAATGCTATAGAATATACTCCCTGGCCTCATGGTGGCTAAGGGTATAATCATGTGGTACGGACAGCGCCCTTATCATAGCTGGAGTGTGTTTCTGAGCCTGCAATTTCTATCCTATTTTTACCTTTGCTCTTAGCTTGGTACAGGGCATCGTCGACACGGGCGAAGAGTGTCTCATACGTATCGTTTACCCTTACTTGAGAGAGTCCCAAGCTGATGGTAACCCCTTCTGTACGCAGTTTGAAGCGGATACTCTCCAAAAGGGTGTTGCAGTAGGATAGGGCAGTCTCCTTTGATGCAATCGCCACCAGATAGGCGCAGAACTCATCACCTCCAATCCTGCCGACGATTTTGGGGTTTGAGTTGTACTGCTGCAATAGGATTGATCCCACTGCCTTGAGCACCTTGTTGCCGGCGAGGTGCCCGTTGCTATCGTTGATGGTTTTAAAATCGTCAAGATCAAAAATGATGCAGAAATCAGTTTCAGAGGGGTCTTTGTCCTCAATGCGTTGTTCTATGCGAAGGCGGGTAGTTGTTGCATTGAGCAGCCCTGTAAGACCGTCTTTTTGAGCCAATTCCTTCAACAGGTTCTGCTTTTCGACCTCTTCAGTGATGTCCTGGAGTTTCCCTATCCAAGTAGTGTCTTTTCCCTTGTATCCGGAGACTTTGCTGGCTGAAATCCTAAAGAAACTATTTTTACCACAGGGAATCTCTAGCTCTATGACTGGGTTTTCTTCAATTGAGCTCTGTGTTGTGAGTTGTGATAGTATCTTTTTCTGTGCTGCTTGTAGCGCTTTAGGTGAAGTGAACAGATTCTTGAATTTCTCATAGAGGATCAAAGTCTTATCATGGGCTTCATATTCAAAAAGGTATTCGTTGGAGACCTCGGCAATAGTCCTGAACTTTTTTCTTTCAATGCTTAGCGTAACCCGTGATTTTTGAATGGTGAATAGAGCCGCAACCAGGATTGCTATGATGACAAGGGCGGCAAGAAGGATCTCTTCCCCATATGAATCCAGTATCTGGGAGGGGGTGATGATGCGTTCGACATGGCTTGTTGCATCAAGGGTGATGGCCTGTAACTCTGAAGGGGTAATGGAGGCCAGGCCCTTCTCGATGATGGATATCAGCAGGGGGTCATCTTTTATGAAAAGAATTCTGTAATACCTGTCTTCCTTCCTGTGCGGGATGGTGTAGATATCCTGCAATCCATGTTGCAAAGTGTAGAAAGCCACAGAGTAAGCGTTGCCGTATCCAAAATCCGCCTCACCTTTATTGACTGCCTTGATAGCATCTTCCCTTGAGGAGTAGTAGATGGCTTGTTCCTCTGATATCCCTTCAGGAAGGGCAGAGGAGCGGGTAGCCGCAAACCGTTTGTTTTCCAGTTCTTGAGATTTCACCCTCTTGTTGGCAAACAAGATGGTCTGCGATCGTAAAAAAGGGCTGGAGAGCTTGTAGCCGGGGCGGGCATACTGATCGGGAATGCCAAAGAGGATATCTGTACCATCAGAAAAGGCTGCGTCCGCCTCTCCTAGCTTTGCATACAGCATATAGTCAAAGGACAGTCCGGTTCTTATTCCTATCTCTTGCAGCACCTGCACAGAAATTCCCCTGATCACTCCATGTGAGTCTGTATACTGGATAGGTCCAGATCCATCGACAGAGGCAGCGCGTACAGGGCCTCGAGTAGCAATATAGGAGCGTTCCTCATCAGTTAGGGTGATCGTAGCACAGACAACGTGCTGAAGCACGAGAAGCAAGAGAAAAAGTAATGTCAGATTCTTACGCTTTGCCATAGTCGCGAGTAATCTCCAAGTATTTTTTATACGTGTGCCTGCATGTATCATTTTGATGGTATAGGGGCAAATGTCAAGAGATATTGTCTAATAGTATAAAGTATTAGCTGATACCTTGGAAAAAAGGCTAGCTAGGAGAGTGCCCAATGGGCAAACCCCCATATGGCATGCCAATGTGAACTTCCTGTGATTTTTACCACTCAAACCTGAAATACCAGAAAAGCATTATATTAAAGTACTAAAGAGTATATATTTACAAACTTTAGTTTTACATTTCTACTTTGAATTTGCTAATATTTTTGAGTAGTTATTGTCACTCAATTTGTAAGGTGAAAAATATCTCTGATTTCTTTTCGAGAGGCCCAGTGATCCAAGAGAAATCATCTGGAAGAGGATCAAGTACTCAATCTAAGTTGATTTTCAGTATTTCCGTCCCTATGATGCTGTGTTGAAGTATTGGAAAGAAAGCTAAATAAAGTGAGGAACCACCCTCAATTATATTTGAGTGGGAAAATCTTAGGAAGTTAAGAGCCAAACAAGAAATCCGAGCCTTTTCACCGGGTTTTGCTTGTCCAACTCTGATGT
>CAYSIH010000032.1:0-13287 GCA_964431005.1 uncultured Sphaerochaeta sp.
GAGAAGGGAGGATACCTACAGGAGTTTGAGCTAAGACATCTGGTACGAACCGATCTTCGTTCAGATTACGCCTCTGATGAAGTCTTTGCAAACTTCCGCATGGTCAGTTATGGCTCAATTGCTGAGGGCATGCTCTACCGTTCGGCAAACCCCGTACTTGATGATGAGCGGGCTCCCTATGTGGCAACATTGACTGAGCTGGTTGGCATCAAGACAGTCATAAACCTAGCTGATGACAAGGAGAGCCTCTATGCGAACCTCGATGATGCGCCCTACTACAAAGCCCTCGTCGAAGAAGGATCGGTCATTGCTCTGAACATGGGTGTCACCTTCACTGATGAGGCCTTCATCACCAAGCTCCGAGAAGGCCTCGCATTCATGGCTAACCACAAAGGACCGTACCTTGTGCACTGCAATGAAGGCAAGGACAGGGCTGGCTTTGTAAGCGCCCTGCTCAGCGCCATTATGGGCGCTACGGTAGATGAGGTGGTTGAAGATTACATGATCAGCTACGAGAACTACTACGGAGTGGAGAAAGGGACCGAGAGGTACTCTCTCATCAGCAAGATTATCTTGAACCTGTTCAGTGATATAAACGGGGGCAAACCTGTCACCGACAAGACTATCAAGAGGGTGGCAGAGAACTATCTGCTGAATCAGGTAAAGCTCACCCCTACCCAGTTGGCTATGATCAAGGACAATCTCTCTGTAAAGAACGTTAAGGTCAGTGGTCAGTTTGTTTTTACTCTCTGATTCCAGATGAGATACGGTTGCAGGCAACCTTTTGGTTTGCCTGCAACTACAAATCCACATCTACCACACGTGTCCCATTCATCTGAAACTCATGCATATTGCTTAGTAACGAAATGGGAGGAGGAGAGCTCATGAACAATGAGTGTATTTTCTGTAGGATGGACAAAGGAAGAATCATCGACAAGAACGCTCTTGCCTATGCGATCATAGACAACTTCCCTGTTTCTGAGGGACATACCCTGATCATTCCCAAACGGCATGAATCGGATTACTTCCTCCTGACCAAGGAAGAGAAGGCCGCCTGTGATGAGCTTTTAGCCAGGGCTCGAAATCATATCCTCTCTTCCGATCCTTCAGTGGAAGGATTCAATGTGGGCATCAATATAGGAGAGGTGGCAGGACAGTCAGTTTTCCATTGCCATATCCACCTCATACCCAGAAGAAAGGGGGACACACCGACCCCCAGAGGTGGAGTCCGTCATGTCATAGAGCACAAGGGGTGCTACCCTACTAAGCCTTGACCACCTGAACAGGTGCTTCAACGATGTCTAGAGCATCACAAATCGTGTCTAAAAAGAAAAGCCTGAGAACCTGCAGATCAAGTTTTTCTTCAAAAGGTCCGAGATCTTCTCGGGTATCCTTGGTATAGACGAAGCTCCTGAGTTCTGAAAAGTTACCCTTCGTCTGAAAATCACTTTGTAACTCTTTCAACGAACACCCCAGCTTATAGGAGAGCGAGCGCAGATCTTCTTGTTCAAGGGAAACAACCAAGACAAGCTTCTTTTTATATGTCACTGCCATCGCATAGGGGATGAAGACCAAGTCCTCTCCACTCTTGCAGGCAGGGCCCTTGAGCATAGTGCATACAGCATCCCCACATTTCCATATCTCATCATGAATAATCCCATCAGTGACATCGGGTAATGAGTGCCATATAAGAGAGTCTATCTTTTCTAGTTCCGTAATATCCAATACCATACAATCCTCCCTATCCAAGGTAGCCTATCCCTTTATAGAAAAACAAGGGTTTTAAACTATTGACCTGTCTAGTACCAAGACTTTATCGTATCCTTATGAACAATCCAATAGCAATGGCCTTAGTAGCAACCCTCGGAACGTGGGGAATGACAGCCTTGGGAGCATCCCTCGTCTTTTTCTTCAAAACTATCAAAGCCCATGTGATGAACTCCATGCTTGGTTTTGCCAGCGGAGTCATGGTCGCAGCAAGTTTTTGGTCTTTGCTGGCCCCAGCCATAGACATGGCTGAGGGGGGACCGGTACCTCCCTATCTGGTGGCGGCCATCGGATTTCTCTCAGGCGGAGCATTCCTCTGGCTCAGTGACAGGCTCCTGCCCCATGCTCACTTTGGTTCAACACCAGGCGAGACTGAAGGGATTCCTACCCACTTGCGTAGGAGCATCCTGCTGGTATTGTCCATCACGTTGCACAACATCCCCGAAGGGCTTGCAGTCGGAGTTGCCTTTGGAACTGCCGCCCTCTCAGGGGAACCCAACGCGTATATGGGAGCTATTGCGGTGGCCATTGGTATTGGCCTGCAGAACTTCCCAGAAGGAGCTGCAGTCTCCATCCCCCTCAGAAGGGAGAACCTAAGCAGGTTCAAAAGTTTCATGTATGGCCAAGCCTCAGGGATTGTGGAACCCATAGCTGGGGTCCTCGGAGCCTTGTTGGTTATCCAAGTGCAGGCAATCCTTCCCTATGCCCTTGCCTTTGCTGCAGGGGCAATGATCTACGTAGTTGTAGAAGAACTTGTCCCTGCAGCCCAAGGAGATCCTGATGATCACAGTGCGACGCACTATGCTACCATCGGAACTATGATAGGCTTCGCTGTCATGATGATGCTGGACGTAGGACTCAGCTAATCAGATCCTTTGCAAGAGATTCTCTATGGTGAGGTTTCCCAAGGAGGAGACACCCCGTGCCTGCACCTGGCTTGCAATGGCTTGCCCTGCAGTATCTTGTTCATCAAGCTCTATGGTATCTAACCCGTAGAGCGCATTGACGAGGTCCTGCACCTTCAGGTTCTCCAAAGGCTGCATTGGCATAAACATCGTATGCCCGTTGTTGGTTGGTGTGATGAACTTCAGCTGAGACAACAATTCCAAAAATCCATTGAGCCTAAGGTCGGGAATGGCCAATCGGTCCATCATCTCTTTGGTGGAGGTAGAACCTCCCCCATTACGGAAATTGCTACCAATGAGCATCATGATGTTCACCCCTTCACAAAGTTGCAGGGCAGGACTCTGAGGAAGCCCTTTGTAGACTTGAAAATCAGGACGGAACTGGTGCACATAGGCAAGCTCTACACAATAGAAGACAACAGCCCAAAATACATAAAACAGCACAAGGAACAGAAAGACTATAGCCAATGATCCGTAGATTACTGAGTATCTGGTTGCCATACCGGAAAGCAAAAAGAGAAATTTACTGACAAGCATAAGAAACAAGGTACCTGACACAGAACCCACCATGGCAGAGGAGAAGCGGACCTTTGTATTGGGCACAAAAAAAGTAAGCATAAACAAGATGGCCCAGGTGGTGATGACCGGGGCTACCACCCTCACAATCCTTGACCAGAGGGCTACAGAAGCTCCTATGAGGTTCAGATACCAGGAGTTCACCACCGATTGGATACTGATATAAGCAGCGATAAGCAAACAGGCAACGATGAGAAAGGTCACAAAATTGGCCAATCGCTTAATGGAGTTCCTGTTTCGGGTAGTGCGGAAAATGTGGTTGATGACGGTCCAGACCTTGTTGATCAGGAGCACCATGGTAATAAGAAAGGAAATAAGTCCCACAACTCCCAAGCTTGTTGCATTGGCAGTGTAAAGATTCAACAGGTCCATAAGCTGCAGCCCTGCTTCGGGGCCGACAATATCGGTAAGCCACTGACGGAGCAAGTCGACAAGAGGCTCGAGTACACCAAAAGCACTGAAAAAAGTAAAGATAAAGGTGACAGCAGGAACCAAGGCCATCAAGGTGGAGTAAACCATACTTGAGGCTGACTGCATCACGTTGTCCTTCATGGCCTGATTAAATGCAAGGGAAGCGAGTTTCACTGATGCCAGACTCTGCTTCTTTATGGCACGGAGAAATCCCATGCACCTACACCCTTTCCAAAATCCATGAGTAGAGGTACTTCATGGTCTCTGTCCTGTCTGTCTCGTTCAATATCTCATGCCTCGCCCCTTCTACCAGCTTGAGGGTAAGATCCTTGATACCGGCTTGCTTATAAAACTCCTCGACCTTCTTAGACCCTTTTCCGTAGTTCCCTACAGGGTCCATGCTCCCACTGATTATTAGGATAGGAAGGTCACTGTGTAGTCGTTTTGCCCGTTCAAGACTGTTGGCATAGCCGATGCCTTCCAACATGTCATCAAAGAACTTTGCTGTACAGACAAAGCCGCAAAGTGGGTCGTCATCATATTTCTTGACCTCTTTTTCATCACGACTGAGCCATGCAAAGGCGGAAGAAGCGTCAGGGATTCTTTTGTTGTAAGAGCCAAAGCTCATCTTATTCAGTTGGGAATCAACAAACTTGGAACCATGCTTCTTCACATGAGAGCGAGCTATCATGCCCCCAATCTTGCCTAGAATCCCCATTGAAGGGCCAGATCCCATTATGATGACCCCATCATATAGGTCAGGAATATCGGCAATAATGGTCCTAGCCAAAAAAGATCCCATGCTGTGACCCAGCAAAAAGAGGGGCTTCTTAGGATACTCAGAAGCGATAAGATTGGAGAGCTCCATAGAGTCCTCAGCAATACGCATCCATCCATCCTCTTGGGCAAACCATCCGAGAGTATCCTCTGCCTTCGTTGCTGTCAGACCATGACCGCGATGGTCTTGGGCATAGACAGCTATGTTGTTTTTGTTTAGGTAGCGGGCAAACCTGTCGTAGCGCTGGCTATATTCAGCCATTCCATGAAGTAGGTGTACTACAGCTTTCACCTGATCCCCTTCTGGAATCCATGCATGGTAGTACAATACATGAGAGTCACTACAGGTCAATTCCCTGATATCAGGCATATGTTCCCTCCTAACCTACAATTTCTATATAATTTCACCCTCAGTCTACCAGCAATATAGCTTACTAACAAGAATATCTGACTCCAATAGGATAAATTCACATTAAGCCCCTTTTGTGATAGAATATGGGTATGGATATAATACTATTTGGATCAGACTTGCATGGGTCCTTGCCAGCACTTACCTCACTTCTTGAAAAGGCAGAAGAGCACCAGGCATCAAAGCTCTTGCTGGGAGGAGACTTATGTCCTCCAGAGAATAATCTTTTTAAAATTGCCCTTTCCTCCTATCCGTTTGAAATCCTTCAGGTCAGAGGCAACTGTGATAGTGCATATGATTTTGCCAAAGCGCAACTTCCTCTTCCACCCCTTATGCATAAGTTCTCCTTTGCAGGGAGGACTGTCCTACTTACTCATGGGGATAGGTACCCTTCACCCTACGGGCTAGGATTGAAAAAAGGAGATATCTTCATATCAGGGCACACCCATACACCACAGCTCCATACCGATGCCATGGGTGTCATATGTGTTAATCCTGGCTCAACAACTTTTCCTAGGAATATTCTGGGACCCACCTATGGGATCATCGACAGCACCAGCATTAGGATCCTTTCGCTAAAGGATGATGTCTGTATAACCGAGCTATCGACCTATATAATGCCCCGCAAAGACCAGTAGGCATCAAGCAACCGGGCAAGAGGAACTATCTGAGAAGAAGAGTGGTTGCTAGTTGCATCTATAAGCAAGGGCTCGGGCAACGAGCCATATCGGCCAATATGATTAGTCAGCTTACTGTCAATCTGCTGTTGGACTGTCCACGCCCTTGTTCCAATCTCTGAAATCATTTGGGGTGTAATTTGATATCCTTCCGAAAGGGAAGCTAGCTTCGCAAGCAGTTTCCAAGCCTTTTTAGGCCTCAACATGTGGGGGAACCTAAAAAACACCTTTTCAAAAAAGGGAATTGAAAGCCAGTGACACAGCCCCAAGGACTCCATCGCATAGCGTAAGTCCTGGGAAAAGACAGACCAACGGGCAAGCTTTCTCTCATTACCCCTATGATAGTGATTACCATACATGAGCTCAGCAAAGACCAGGGTATCGTCGCCAATGGCGGCAAGAGTAGCTTGAGCGGGCAAGCCACGATAATCAAAAGGAGGCAGTGCTTGTGCATCCACCATATAGGCGTGATCGCTCCCTCCATACTTGCGTACCAACTCGGAAAAAGGCTCTGCAAGCTGTTCCCCTGTGCCCTTACGGTATGCTATAGCATCGATTATCTGCATATATTGCATTACGGTAAAACTCTCCAGATCGGGCAGGAAGGACAAACTACCCTCCTTGCGGGTTTTCCTTGCCCAGGAAAGAATCGAGCCGACACTGATGGGATCAAGTCCATTGTCAGAACAGCGTTGCACCAGAAGTAATACACGACGAGAGTCAAACAGCTCCAAATTGGAACCCAAAGCCATAAGGGAGGAAAAATCAAGAAGATTCCTATTTGTTGCTGGAGAGGTCCCAACGATAGGGCACCCAGCACATACTGGCTCCTCCCCAACTTGGGCTGTAGGCTGCACTTTGGGGCAAAGCCCCCAAAGCCTTCCATCAACCCGTAAGGAGTAGTTGTCAATGGCAGCCCAGCCATGCCTATTGGCCTTTTTCAAAAGGGTTGCAGACCCTTCTTCCTGCATAGCCTTGCCAATATCGGTTCTTTTAAGGAGCGCAAGGTAGCGTTTGGTGCAAAGACCCAGCTCCTCGGTATCATAGCTTTCGCGCCCACTTGCAATGGGTTGGAATAGGATAAACTTAAGATTCTTGAGCCCAAAGACCATACCGACCCCACCGCGGGTAATGTTGAGCCCACTGTATACGACAGAAGCATAAGGGACCTGTTGCTCTCCAGCAGGGCCTATAGACAAGAGAGGGCGATCACGAAAATGGTTTTGGACCTCGTCTGTAGTCATATCATGGAACCGTTCTGCATTGGAGAAAGTCACCTTCTGGGAATCGATCTCCAGACTACATAACCGTCGGCTCCTGCCGACAATAACCAGAGCAGAGTAACCACATCCCAATAGGGTCTTGGCAAGGGTGCTGCTGTTGCTATGTACCGCAAGCTTTCCGGTAACAGGGGATCGGGTGACTATTGTAGAGGAGTCGGCACACAGCATTGAGGTATCACTAGCCGCTCCGCTGGCAATGACAACAGGGTTGCCCACCTCGTACAGATTGCTATCGAGACTATCATAGGAGGCATACCTGTCCCAGAGGGAGAGCGCAAGAAGCCTGCCCCCCAACAGAGATTTTGCATCTGCTTCAGAGAGGAGAATTTTTTGCCAAGACTCTTGGCTGAGATCAACAAGAAGGATTGCCCGTTGACGATAGGGAAATGCCATTATCTGTTTTTTAGCCATATATTCAGGATACCTACCACGTTTTGGACTATCATAAAAGTAGAAACTTCATTAGATGAGACAGTATAGCATAAAAATGAGCATTCGTTTTACCCTTGTTCTCTCCCCTCACTTGGTCGTATGATACTGATATGAAAAAGATAGTCGTAACGCACAACAACAAAAAACTCAGCATCCAGATGGGATCGACAGTCGAGGAAGGCCTCCTTGCCTTTGGTATCGTGAAGACAACTGATACCCCATCCTATCAGACAAACCCCGTTGTAGGCGCTCTGGTAAACCATGAGTTGCAATCCTGTTCAAGCGCACTAGTCAGTGACTGCACCCTTGAAGGAGTAAGGCTGTACGGGGATATGGGAAAAAGGATGTACCGCCACAGCATCTGCTACCTGCTTTGCTGCGCTGTCTCCATGCTCTATCCAAGCAGGAGGCTTGTCATCGGACACTCCCTAGGAGATGGTTACTACTTCAGCTTTGATGATGACCTTACCCTTCAGAATAGTGACATTGAAACAATCTCCGATACCATGAGGGCCCTGGTTGACCAGGACTTGCCCATAGAGGAGGTAGTGCTCCCCTATGAAGAGGCCATGACCTATTTCAAGGAGAGTCATTTCGACCAGACTGCAAGCCTCATAGCAACCCATAATGAACCGGTGGTTGAGCTCTACCGCCTGGAAGGCTACCTGGACATCTCCTATGAGCCACTGCTTTGCCAGACAGGCCTGATGCAGGTCTGGGAACTCAAGTCCTACCAGGACCGCGGCATGCTGCTGAGGTATCCCAGGTCCCATAACATTGGTGCTCTGGATCCTTTCGTTGACAACCCGCTCCTGTTTGCCATATTCAAGGAGTACAAGGCTTGGGGAAGCATCCTCAACGTCCAATCCCTAGGCCAGCTCAACCAGCTGGGAAACCAGAATACCCTTGAGGCTTTCATCCGACTGGCAGAAGCCCTACAACAAAAAAAGATTGCCAATATCGCAGACCAGATAAATATCCACAGTAGCGTAAAGGCTGTCCTAATCGCAGGGCCTTCATCCTCGGGAAAGACAACCTTTGCCCACAAGTTGGCTATCCAACTGCAGGTACTCGGAAAGCGGACTATCAAGATATCGCTGGATAACTACTACTTTGCCCCCCACCTTGCACCCAAAGACGAAGACAACAAGCCGGACTTGGAAGCCTTGGAGGCCATAGACCTAGCCCACTTCCAAAAAGACCTCGCCTCCCTAATAGCAGGGGAGAAAGTAAACCTTCCCCATTTCGACTTCAAGAGCTCCAACAGGACCTTTGCAAAGGAGTATGCACAGATGGACAAACGTACCATCCTCATCATAGAAGGGATCCATGGCATGAACCCGGGCCTGACCAACTCTATCGATAATGATGCACTGTTCCGTGTGTATATCTCGGCTCTTACCCAACTGAACCTTGATGACCACAACCGTATCAGCACTACGGACAACCGGATGATCAGGCGGATGATCAGGGACAACAGGACCCGCGGGACAGATGCTACGACAACCCTGAACATGTGGCCCTCTGTCCGGCGCGGAGAGGACAGCTATATCTTCCCCTACCAGAACAATGCCAACGTCATGATCAACTCAGCACTCGACTATGAGCTTGGGGTGCTCTCACCCTACGCACAGCCCTTACTGAAGATGGTGAAGCCTAGTGCAGGGCAAGCCTATGAGACCGCTAGGCGTTTGCTCAAATTCCTAGAGAATGTGAATCCTATACCTGATACTCTTGTCCCAGAAGACTCGCTGCTAAGGGAGTTCATCGGGGGAAGTGAGTTTGGTGTAATCTGAGGAGGTTCAGCTCTTTTCAGTGGTATTCACAAACAAGAAGGAGGCGATTGCCCCCTTCTTGTTTTGTTCTGCTCTGCTTATTTTTCTAGATCAGGTGCTATAGATATGCTTGAACTGGTCAAAAAGCTCAGCTACCTGCTCTTTACAGTTTCCACAAACAGTACCGTACTCGGTAATCCTTTCAAGGTCATCCAACGTCTGAGCCTCACCACTCTTTACAAGGTCCTCGATGGCAACATCAGTGACATTCTTACACTCGCAGATAACCTTGGCAATCTTCTTCTTGAACGGATTGTCCCTATTCTGTTTTACCAGGTAGTCGTCAATAGCTGCACGCAACCCCTTATCCCCAAGGACGGAACAGTGGAACTTGTGATCAGGAAGCCCGCCAAGGGCATCAGTGATAGAAGAGGGTGAGAGATGATACGCCTCTTCAAGACTCATTCCCTTAACCATCTCACTCATCATGGAAGTACTGGCAATTGCCGATGCACACCCATAGGTAAGCCAACGAAGGTCGACTATCACATCATCCTTTACTTGAATGACAATCCTCATCTGATCTCCACAGGCAAGGGATCCGACTTCGCCAACGCCGTCAGACTCAAACTTCTCGTCTTCTACCCAGGTATTTCTGGGATTCATAAAATGATCTTTGACTACAGGGGAGTAAACCCACTGGCTCATAAAATTTGTACTCATCGTGTTGACATTCCTCTTAGGCGCTTGATAATTGGTGGCAGCTTCTCCAAAACATAGAGAACCTCTTCTTCGGTGTTGTACCGTCCAAAACTGAACCTGATCGATCCATGCGCCAATTCTATATCCACTCCGGATGCCAGCAGCACATAACTGGGTTCAAGGGACCCACTTGCACAGGCACTACCGGTAGAGACCATAATTCCTTCCATATCGAGATAGAGCAGGATAGACTCCCCTTCTGCACTGGGAAATGAGACATCCAAGGTGCCCGGAAGGCAGTGTTCTTGGTTCCCATTCACCACTACGTTGGGAATCTTATCCTCTATACCCTTGCGAAGCATCTCTCGAAGATGCCAAAGCCTTGCGCTTTCCGTCTCCAAATCCCGCTTAGCAAGCTCTGCCGCCACACCAATACCCACGATTGAAGGGGTATTGTATGTTCCTGCACGCTTGCCACCCTCCTGATGACCTCCATGGACAAAGGCCTCAAAGGGGACCTTCTTCTTTGCTGCAAGGACACCGATACCTTTCGGTCCATAGAACTTGTGTCCTGAAATACTCAGGTAATCCACATCCCATGTTTTCATAAGCACAGGGATCTTACCGATCGCCTGGGTTGCATCGGTATGCATGTAGGCCCCGACAGCATGCGCCATCTTGGTGATCTCTGCTATCGGCTGGATGGTACCTATCTCATTGTTTCCTGTCATGACAGAGACCAGAGCGACATCCTCATCAAGGTAGGTTGCGAGGGTTTCAAGTTCCACTCGCCCAGTCTTGTCTACAGGTATCTCATCGATGAGATACCCCCTCTTCTTGAGAAACTTTACCGTTTCAATAATAGAAGGGTGTTCGATGACTGTGGTGATGATACGGTTTTTCTTTGAGCCAAGATCGATGGCATCACGAAAAATACTAAAGACAGTATTATTCGCTTCGCTTGCCCCACTGGTAAACACAACCTCAGCGGGGTCGCATTCGATGAGGGATGCAATCTTCTCTCTCGACTGTTCTATGGCAAAGGCAGCTTCACGGCCAAAGCCGTGCATGCTGGAGGCATTGCCAAAGAGTGTATTTGCTTCTGTGATAGCATCAACGACTTCTTGCGCCATGGGCGTAGTCGCATTGTTATCCAGATATATTATCTGTTGTTCCATATAGTAATCCTCTCTGTAAAAATAGTGACAAAGGCCTTAGATGGTCAAGGCACACCACTTAGAAAGCAGCATGTAAATCTTTGTCGGAATCGTCAGAGGGACAGGTCTTGCTATGGATAAACCTAAGCATTTTGTGGGGTGCAAACCGGATATGGTTAGCCTTGGCCCATTTTACATATGCACAGCTATCAGGGATATAGGATGCAAACATAGCCCTGAGGTATGTCATCTTCTTACAGCGGTTGCTTTGGGTAAAGCGTTCGGCATAAATGGTACATTGCTTTGTTTCCGGGTCGAAAAATTCGCACCAGGAGTCCAGGTCAATGACCAGCATACGCCCATACATAGCCTTCTCATGGCAGCAGAGGCCACACTGGCTGCATTTGTTCTCCCATGAGGTATTGTGCTTGCTACACATGGCAAGATCCTTCAGAGAGAAGAGTCAGCTGGCTTTGGATATCCTGTTGTATAGGAGGAAGAATGGAGAGGGCTGTAATGCTGATATAACCAGCAGAGACAGCCTGGAAGTCGGTCTCAAGCGTATTGCATTTCTGCACGGGAGGCGTACCCCCCTTGAGGGAGAATACGACAGAGTTTCCAAGTGTTATGGAAGACTCTTCATATACTTTCTGGTTTTCTTCCTCTTTCATTGTCACTGCATCCTTGTAATCAAGGTAACTCATGACCGCTGGCTTCCATTTCCCATTACCCTTGGAAGGGACATTGATATTAAGGATACACTCACTACTGCAGAGGGGGTAGAGCTCGTGGAGGTGGTCTACTACAAACTTGGCCGCCTCCTCAAAGGAAAAGTGCCCGCTCTCATCACTTGTACAGCTCAAGGCCATAGCCTTCATACCGGTAAGAACCGCTTCGCGTGCCGCGCCTACCGTTCCGGAGTAGAGAATGTCAGTTGAGATGTTGTACCCATGATTAATGCCGCTGATGACAAGATCAGGATCTGAGGAGAAGATATTCCCCTTACGGGCATAGAGCATGCAATCGGCGGGAGTACCGCTGCAATGATAGTGCATGGGAGCATATTCGGTAATTGTTATATCGCCTCGGAGTGTCATGGCATGACTGCTGGCGCTTCGCTCGTGTGATGGCGCACATACCCAGACCTCGTGTCCTGCTTGGACAAGGGTCTTCTCAAGGACAGTTATGCCCTTGCTCTGATAGCCGTCATCATTTGTCAGCAAAATTCTCATGTATGCTCTTGGAACACAACCTTAGCCGAACCGCCACCTTCATAGATGTACCAGCGGGGATGGAAACCGAAAATGTGCTCATACTCCTCTAGACGGTCAATATAACTTGGAAGCGCCTGTTTACTCAAGAGGACCATGACATTTCCACTAAAGCCGTTGGATACGAGCACAGCTCCAAGGCTACCATTAGTCTCTGATGATCGCTTGGTAAGCCAATCGACCTCAGGACAAGAGACTTCAAGCAGGTCACGCAAACCTGACTGGACCCTCACCATAGTCTTGCCATACATCACTGCATCTTTGGTATTGAGCATGGAAGCAGCATCGAAGGTGAGCCTGGATTCCATGAGGATATATTCACAGATATGCCTTGCCTCTTCATCAAGAGGAACAATACGGGCTGAAAGGTCTCCCTCTGGGAAATCCCTAATGAAACCACGAGGCTTCAAATCCCTAAGTTTGGTAAAAGCTATTTCTATTGCCCTGCGTTTAGAGGCGATCTCTTCGCGCATTGCATTGGGAGATATCTTGCTATCAATGATCAGAGCTACATACTCCTCGCTCTTTTCAGTAAAGGGGAAGTCCAGCTCCTGGAATGTCAGGTGCTGCAGATCAAAGAAAAGCACTTTACCCTGTTGTCCATTAAACATGGTCAAAAGGTCACTGATCTTGCACAACTCATTGTTGAAGCTTGTGTTTGCCTGATAGATAACCCGTATCATGGAAGAGAAGCTCATCTGAAGGTCCATGAGCGAGTTGAGCGCCATGCAGACACCCAAGGCAATGGCTGAACTGATCATCTGGTTATCGCTGAGGAGCAGAGGACCTTCAACGGTCACATTCATGCCAGGGAACTCGACCCCTTCGTTTGCAAGGATACCAATCACACCTTTGATGTAATTTCCCCACCTGTCCTCTTTGCGGAACTTTATGTTGCTTAAGGAGAATCGCTTGCGATCATTGAGCGTTGCATTGGCCAAGCGCACCAGTTGGTCATCGCGCTGTGAAATGCCCACAAACAGGGTAGCAACATCGGTGCCCAAAATCGACCACCCCTTACAGGCATCTGCATAACTGCCCAAAAGAGTGCAGGTACCCGGCACCTCTACAATCACGAGAGGTGATTCTTCGTACTCTTTTTTATGATGACTCAGTATGTTTTCCATGCCCCAACCTAGCTTTTA
>CAYSIH010000033.1:0-13245 GCA_964431005.1 uncultured Sphaerochaeta sp.
GTTTTTGATATATTTTAATTAGTTATAATATAAGAAAATATTAACAATAAAAGTAATTAAACTTATGTCAATTGAATTGAATATACAAATAAGTTTACTCAATATCAAAACTGATGCTACATTAATTTTTAGAAAATACTCAATATATGTCAAAGGTATGGCGTAAGATGAAGTGAGCCGCCATGGTATGTTTAGGTAATGCTTCTCTGTGCGTGTTTCAAAGCCTAGGAATGGAGCCCTAGTGCACTGCAGGGAAAGAGCGTAGGGCAGGTTTTCCGTCTTTATTAGAATCCCTCTTGGAAAAGCCTTTCTAGCTTAGTCCGTGGAGAAGACAAGCTTTCTTAGTTAGGGTGGCTAACTATAGTATTTTAGCTCCAATGTGGTTCTTGAAAAATGGTGCAGCCTCTGTTGTAGACAAAGAAGAGGCTCGCTTTACAGCGATGGTTCAAAAGCCTTCATAGGGATCGCTTGTAGAGAGACCTTCTTGGATTTGTCTGAAGGAAGAGTATTGGTTTGTTTCTGATTATATTAGTTAGGATTGCTTACTAAGTAATGTTTCATAGCAAAACCTGCTATTGGCAGTCTTGAATAGGGTATCAGAGATCTTAATTGGTATTGGATATAATTATTGCTTTCCAGCTTACAGAGGTCTGTATGCAGGTTTTCATATGACAAAGGCGTCCTGAGAGGACGCCTTTGTTAGTTTGTTAGGAGCCCTATCTAAAGCATCATCTTCAGCAACATGGGGAATACGACCACATTTCCTATGGAAGCACCTAAACTTGTGAAGAGGAATACCACGAGGACATGCAGAACCCTGTTACGATACCATCCCTTCAGGGAAATCGCATCGTCACTGAGGTTTTCAAAGTCCTTTACCTTGGGTTTGCGCAGGGTCGCTTGCATGAGACCGCTGACCATCCCAATACCTATGCCTGGGTGCAGGCTAGTTAGGGGGGCTGACAATATGCTTACTAGGGTGTTCAGGGGGTGGGCGAGGGAGAGGATGGCTCCTAGGGCTGTAAAGGACATGTTGACTGCAAGCCAGTAGCCGAACATCCTAATACCCTCTTGCTGACCGAAATTGATAAACCCATAGCCGATGAAGGCGATGATTAGGATGGGGAAAGACCAGGAGAGTATCTTCCCTCCCTTTCCAGGTGGGGGCACGTGGGTGATATCATCCAAGTCAGTCTTTATCTCTCCGCTTTCCAGCTGTTCCAAAGTCTTGATGATGCCGTTTTGGTGGCCTGCCCCGATGACAGCAAGTTTTTTATCCCCTGGTGCGAGGTAGATGCTGGTTGCAAGGTAGCGGTCACGTTCGTCGATAAGAACACTCTTTACCGCGGGAAGTTCCTTGGCCATCTCGTCCATCATGTTCTGCATGACGTCGCCTTTTTTCAGTTCTTCAAGTTCTTCTTTGGATATCTCTTCATTGCTGAAGACAGCTGAGATGATGGTGGCTATGAGTTTTGCCTTGTTCCACAGGTTGGAGAGTCTCCACGCCCGTTTGAAGGTGATCTGGATATCGCGGTCGCACAGGGAGTAGGGTATCTCCCTCTCCTTAGCAATGCGTGCAGCTCCAAGGATCTCTTCACCGGGGGCGCTGTCTGTCTGGTTGCCCATCCGCTTTTGAAAAGAGGCAAGTGCCATATTGGTGAGCAACAAGAAACCTTTGCCCTCCTTGAGTACCTTCTTGATGTCCATATTGGACCAAGAGCTCTCTTCATCCTTGTTTTTGAATCTTCCGTCATCAAGTTCAAGGCAGATATGGTCGGGCTCTTCACTATCGATATAGCCAGCTACCTCATCTACACTCTCTTTTGAGACGTGTGCGGTTCCCACAAGAATTATTTGCCGACCATCGTTGAAGGTGAGTCGGTGGAATGTGTCACTCATTTTTTCTGCAATCATGAGAACAACTATACTCAAGAGATGGCAGAGAAACAAGGGACTTTGACACAGCTCAAGTATTACTATACATTTTTCCCACATGGATACCTTTGTATATTTAGGAAAATTAGCCCTCGCCCTGCTTTGTGGGGTAGGCGTCGCCCGCCTGCTGGGGAAAAAACGGTTCGTCAGAACCGCTTCTTTTGGACAGACTTTTCTTGTCTGGCTGTTGCTCTTCTTTATGGGAGTGAACACCGGCAGCATCGAAGGGATAACCAAAGAGTTCACCACCATTGGCCTATCGGCCTTGGCTCTGACCCTCGTCAGTGTGCTGGGGACCATTGTGGTGGCGACAGCGGCCTCAATCTTTATCTCCTCAGAAGATGTCTCCCTAGGTGTAGATATTGCTCCCCGTAAAGAACAAAGTGTAGTCAGACGCATATGGGATGTCCTGAAGGAACCTCTGTTTTTGGTCAGCATTGTACTGCTTGGCCTGTTTTTGAGACTCTGGACACCCCTGTTCGGGTGGTATGATAGTTCTCTGGTCAGCTATCTTCTGTATGGGATGCTTTTCTTTGTAGGAATGGCCCTGGTGCAAAAGGATATAAGCTTTAAGGGAATCTTCTCAGACAAGGCGATACTGCTCTTGCCTGTTTTTACCATAGTCGGCAGTTATCTTGGAGCACTTCTGACTCCACTCTTTACCCCGTATACTATTAAGGAAGGCCTTGGCATGGTCAGCGGCTTTGGGTGGTATTCCCTATCGGGTATCCTCATCAGTGATCTGGGCTACCCGGTCTTAGGATCGGTATCCTTTCTGATAAATCTTCTTAGGGAGAGCTTCTCCTTCTTCCTCATTCCCCTATTGGGCAGGTTGGGAAGGCGCTATTTCTATCCTGCAGTCTGTACGGCAGGTGCCACAAGCATGGACGTGACGCTGGTCTTGCTCACCAGCCACTTTGGATCAAAGGTCATCATCGCAAGTATCTACCATGGGGTGGTGATGAGCCTGGTCGCACCGCTACTCATGCCTCTTTTTTTCTAGGACTTGAATAGGAGTTGGATTATCAGCTCGACCACACTCTCCTTGAGGATGCGAAGATAGATTACCGAAGGCCCGTCACCAAGAAGCTGTGAAAGTCGTTTGGCTATTACATCAGCCTCAGGGGCTATGGGCAGTTGCAAGAACTTGTATGCGCCTGCCTCAATACTGAAATCACCCTTTTTGTGAGGGTGTTTCTCTCCCTTCTCCACAGCTATGCGCATATCCTCTCCAGGAGGATCCTGATACCCCCCTTCCAAGGTGGTGAGTACACTGCTGATATGCAGGCATGCCTCACTGCCTACAGGGGCACTGTCTAAAAACTTGAGCATCTCTTCGATAGCCTTTTCCCCATCCTTAGGAAGGTTGGAAAAAGCGACGTATGGAATATCCTGGAGTAAATGGAGTAACATGGGTGATATCTTTTGCATAGGAGTTACTGTATCAAAATGGAAACAGTCGGTAAAGTGGCAGGGATCACCTACACCCTCTCCCGCCTCAAGCGGTGCAGAAATATAACTATCCGAGTCCTCGGCAACGGGGACGTCAGGGTAAGTGCGCCTTTTCGGGAACCCATCAGATCAGTGGAACAGGTTATACGGGCCAATCAGAAAAAACTGGAAAAGACCATTGCCATCCAAAAAAAAGAACATGAGCTTCATGGGCACACCTGGGAAGACGGCGATACTTTCCTGTTCCATGGAAAGTCCTACACCCTTTCAATTATCCCAGGGCAAGCGGATACCCTCAAGCTTGAGGAAGGGGTGTTTGCATTCACCTATAGAGGAGATCCTCCAAACAAGGAGACCCTTTCGTATGCCTTGAAAGATCTCTACCGCAAGGCAGCAAGACACAGGATAGGCCCCCTAGTACGAACATGGGCAGAAAAACTCTCCCTCGATGTCCCTCCTATCACCATCAGGGACTCCAAGAAACGGTGGGGGAGCTGTTCCTCACGTGGCAACCTCAACTTTTCCCTGCGATCAGCTTCCCTCTCTGATGACGAGCTCTCCTATCTTGTGTTGCACGAGATGGCTCACCTTGTCCATTTCGACCATGGTCCAAACTTCCATGCCTTCCTCACCCAGCACATGCCCAATTGGAGGGAGCACCAACAGGATATCTTCTCGTTGCAGCGCAGGGCGGATCTTACCCCCTGAGCTGTGGGCAATTCCCTTGAAGCGATTTATGGTGTATCTTTGAGTAAGAAGGAGAAGTCTATGAAACCTGATAAACTTACTGATGGAATATATCGTGTAGCGGCAAAAATTGGCAATCGAGACCTTTTTGAAGGCATATGGCCTATCCCCCATGGGGTCATGCTCAATGCCTATGTGGTCAAAGGCAGTGAAAAGAATGCCATGATCGACTTTGTAAAGGATTGGGACGGAGCCCTTGATACGGTAGGGGAGGAACTAAAGACCCTTGATCTTGCTAATGGTGAGATTGATTACCTGGTACTGAACCATATGGAACCCGACCATACCGGCGCCATGGCCTCCTTTGTGGAAAAACACCCCAATGTAGAGATTCTCTGCTCAGCAAAGGCTGTGCCCCTCATCAAGCACTTTTACAATATTGAAAAGAACGTACGCGCTGTAAAGGATGGGGAGAAGCTCGAACTGGGGGGAAAGACCCTACAGTTCTTTATGACACCGAACATCCACTGGCCTGAGACGATGATGACCTATGCTGTGGAGGATGAAGTTCTCTTCAGCTGTGATGCTTTTGGGTCCTTTGGGCAGTACGAACACTGTTTTGATGACCAGCTCACAAAAAAGGAACAGGATCTGCTCCTAGGGGAGACTGAGCGCTACTATGCAAATATCGTCTCCTCCTTCTCCTCTTTTGTGTTGAGAGGCATCGCCAAGCTTGATGGCCTACCCATCAAGCAGGTAGCTCCAAGCCACGGCGTGGTCTGGAGAGGGGAACCGCTGAAGATCATCAACTGGTACAAGACCCTGGCGACTTACATGGATGGCCCTAGGGAGAAGGAGATCACTGTTGTCTGGTCCAGCATGTATGGCAATACGGCAGCTTTGGTTCCTCATATTGTCGAAGGGGCCCAAAGCGAAGGCCTGACAGTCCATGTCCTGGAGATTCCCCAGACCCATGCATCCTTTGTCCTTGAGAAGGTCTGGCGTTCGGAAGGCCTGGTCATCGGCATGCCCACCTATGAGTACAAGATGTTTCCCCCGATGTACCACATCCTCGATCTCCTTGAGCGCAGCCATGTGAAGGGACGTAAGACCATGCGCTTCGGGTCCTATGGCTGGTCTGGTGGGGCACAAAAGCAGTTTGATGTCTTCACCGATGCCATGAAGCTAGAGTGTGTAGGGGTAGTGGAGTATCAGGGCGCTGCCTCAGAAGAGGACAAAAGGCGTGCATATGAGATGGCTAAGGAGATGGCACGTAAGATTAAAGAGGCCTAGATGCCTCTACAAATGCTGAAAATAGTGGCAACATATCCTTTGAGGTCATCATCATGGCCTCAGGGTGCCACTGCACTCCTAAACACCAAGGCCCTTCACTCTTTTCGATGGCTTCGATGAACCCATCATCACAAAGGGCTGTGGCTGTTAAGCCTCTGCCTAGCTTTGCAATGCCTTGGTGGTGAAACGAGTTCACCTCCAAGGAAGGGCAGCTGAAAGCCTGATGGAGCTTGGACCCTTTTAGTAAGGTTACCGTATGGAGGAAAGGATCTTCGCTTTTGCTCTGGGCATGGATGGCCCCTTTCGCTCCACAGAGGGAGAGATCCTGATAGAGTTTTCCTCCAAAGTATATGTTGATCATTTGGCATCCCTTGCAGATACCTAGCACCGGGATGCCTTTTCTATGGGCGAGTCTGAGCAGTTTTAGTTGAAACAGGTCGGAGTCCCTCTCCACTTCAGTACAGAGGGAAGACCGATCCTCCCCATAGAGGTCAGGATCGATATCAAATCCCCCAGGAAGCAGGATGCCGTCACACAAAGAGAGCTGCCCTTCGGCCTCCGAGAGAAGGGAAGGAAGAAGTATCGGCAGAGCTCCTGCCGCCACTAGAGCCGAAGTGTATGCCTCATTGGTGAAGTCACGCCGGACACTCCTAAATGCTGAGGATAGGGGAGCAGGGCCCAGTGTCCCTGCTATCCCTATTACCGGCTTTCGCTTCATCTTACTCGATGATCGAGAGCAGATGGCGCATAAAGCCCATGACCCTCTCAACTGAGGAGAGCGACAGTCTCTCCTTTACCGAGTGCACATCAAACATATCAGGACCGAAGGAGACCGAGTCCATACCAGGGACCCTGCTGTTTATTATCCCACACTCAAGGCCTGCATGGATGGCTGTGATATGGGGCTTTTTACCAGCGTACTCCTCATATGCCTTGGCACAGAACTTGGTGAGATTTGAGTCTGGATTAGGCTTCCAAGAAGGGTAGGCACCCACATACCTAACAGTGGAGCCTCCGCTCTTCATGGCCTCGCCCATCCTGTGAGCAATGTCATCACGAGAGGAGAGGATAGAAGACCTGTGGCTGCTGGTGACCGATAACACCCCTTCAGAGAATTCCAGAATAGCAAGGTTGGAGGAGGTCTCCACAACCCCTTCTATGGTCATGCTCATTGCATCGACCCCATGGGGGGCGATATAGAGGCTTCTGATGAAGGCCTCACTCTGTTCTGCTGAGACAGCCTTTTTAGGCATTGCAGCCTTGGCAACATCGACTCTGATACCAGGGTCGCTGATGGAGTACTCCTCCTGCAGTTCCTGGGAACACTTGAGCACAGCCTCTTCAATGGCTTTTGCCTCAGAAGCTGGAGATGCGAAACTAATGGTGCATAGGGAGGGGATGACATTGCGCTTGCTCCCTCCTGTAGCTGCGAACAACATTTTAGTCTTTACAGAAGAGAGGGCTCTTGCTGCTGCCTTGATGGCATTGCCCCTTTGCTTGTGGATTTCTCCACCGCTGTGTCCACCAAGCAGACCACTTGCCGTAAGGGTAAAAGCTTCATAGCCAGAAGGGATCTCCTGCATATCTGCCTTGAGCGAGGAGTCGACCTCTAGACCTCCTGCACACCCTATGTAGAGCACCCCTTCCTCTTCACTGTCCAAGTTTATCAGAAGCCTGCTCTGGATGAGGGCGGCCTCGATGTTGAAGGCTCCTGTGAGGCCTGTCTCTTCGCTTACGGTAAAGATAGCTTCCAAGGGGCCGTGTTTTGCCTTTTTGTCTGATAGCATGTCCATGGCCATAGCCAAGGCAATGCCATTGTCGCCGCCGAGGGTGGTGTCCTTTGCACGTAGGATGTCGCCCTCGCGCACTAACGTGATGGGGTCGGTTTTGAAGTCGTGCCCACTATCTTCAGTCTTGACGCAGACCATATCCATATGTCCCTGCAAAGCTACAGAAGGACGGTTTTCATATCCAGGAGAAGCCTTCTTGCGTAGAATGACATTTCCTATAGTATCAACGACTGCCTCGAGGGAGTGTTCCTTTGCGAATTGTAGAAGGTATTGGCGTACCCCTTCCTCATTGCCTGACTCCCTAGGTATCTGCGAGAGTTCATAAAAATAGTTCCAGAGGTTTTGGTTTTTCAAACCTTCAAATAGTGGTTGCATGTATATAGCTCCTTGGGTTATGCGAAACGATCACGAATAAGTTCTCCGTCGATGAACAGGCCTTTCATCTGCAGGTTCTCATCCAACACTACAATGTCCGCCTTGTAGCCCGGGACCAGCATCCCCTGTTTGCTGAATGAGTAGATCCTTGCGGGGTTGGTTGAGGACATCTGGGAAGCTTGTTGGATGGGGATCTCCCACTCAATGACATTTCTGAATCCTTGGAGCATGGTAAGGGAGGACCCAAGAAACAAGGTGGGGTCTTCAATGCTGACAAACGAACCTTCAGAACCGACGATACAGGGGATCCCATTTGCAGTCTTGGGACCGGACCTCTGTTTGGTCGGCCTTAGGGAGTCCGTTATCATGACGATGTTGTCCAGAGGTTTCTCTCTGAGAAGCATCTTCACCAGCTCCGGGTGGACATGCACCCCATCACAGATGATTTCGCACTGCATATCACGCTGGATTAGGATTGCTCCTACAGTACCGGGGTTGCGGTGGTGCAGGCGGCTCATTGCATTAAAGAAGTGGGTGGAGTGGAAGATGCCGCATTGCATACCTTCCATGATGTTCTCATAGGTTGCATCAGTGTGGCCGGCAAGCAAAACGATGTTCCTTTCACGGGCTAACAAGGCAAGTTCACGCATGTGTTTGAGCTCAGGGGCCACTGTCATGCAGATAACCTTGCCTTCACCTGCATCTATGAGCTGGTTAAAGACATCCAAGTTAACAGGTTGCACCCCTTTGGGATTTTGGGCTCCTATGCGGGCAAAGGAGATGAAGGGACCTTCTAGGTTTATCCCCATGATCTTGGCTCCCTTCTCCTTGCCCATAGCCTGGACTATGGCTTTGGTGCTTGCAAGCATGACATCCAGCTCGTCGGTGTAGACGGTGGGCATAAAGGCGGAGACTCCAAAATCAGCAAGTCTTTCACTCATTGCAAGGATAGCTTCAGGATTACAATCTTCAGTCCCATTGCCCCCGATCCCATGCAGGTGGGAGTCAATGAAGCCTGGCATAACATAACTGCCGCCCATGTCGATCATCAGGGTGTCGGGGGGGAACTTTTTTTCCTCGAAGCGTCGCATATTAAAAATATCACCAATTAACCCATCTTCATTTATATACAAAGCACAATTCTTAAGTTTTGCATAACCGGTGACGACAGTACCATTTGTGAGAACCGTTCGAATAGCCATTCAATGCCCTCTCTTACCCTAAATATACGGGCATATGGGCAATAGGTCAATGAACAGTCGTCAGGTCAGTGATCCATTTGCCTCGTTTCAGGCGGACCAAACCTAAGACAAGTTTGGTCAACTCTTCCACGCCCAGCAGCATATATACCTGATAGATGTTCAAGTGCAAGACCAATACTCCAAAGAAGGCCAAGGGAACCCCTACCGCCCAGACACCAAACATCTCGGCAAACATCGAGAAGCGGGTATCCCCACCTGCTCTGAGGATTCCGACGATGACTGACATGTTGATGCTCTTGATGGGGAGCAACAGGGAGTTTACCAAGAGACAAAGGATAGCAGTTCTCCTTACCTCGGCGGTAATATTGAAGAGGGTGGCAAACCAAGGAGCCATAAGGGCCTGCATGGCACCAGCCCCTATGCCGGCAATAAGGGAGATCATGGTAAACCGCTTGGCATAGAGTTTTGCCAAGTCGGTCCTCCCTTCCCCTATCTTTATTCCGATCATGATAAGCGTAGCGTTGCTGACTCCCATCATTGCGACAAAGAAAAGGTTGGCAATGGCTTCATTGACGTTGACAGCGGCCAAGGCGCTGATACCTATCTTGCTGAAGGCAATCTTGTAGGTAGTCATACCCAAGGACCAAAATATTTCGTTGAGGATTACAGGCAGGCTGGTAGGGACGATAATACGTAGAAAAGTCTTATCCCATGAGAAGGCTGTCCTGTCCTTGATGGCAAGGACAGGGTGTTTCTTATACGTGATGTACAAAAGGAGGACAACCTCTGCCAAACGGCTGATGGCCGTGGCTATGGCAGCACCCGCTACTCCAAGTTCAGGGAAGGGGCCGACACCGAAGATAAGAAGGTAGTTGCCTATAGCATTCATAGTGAGTGAGAAGAGCGCTACTCCCAAAGGGATCTTTGCATGTCCAATTACCCGAAGGGCAGTTGAGAGGACGTTGCTTATCGCTGTAAATATGTAACTTATCGCCACAATCTTGAGGTAGGAGACACCAAAGTTCACCACAACAGCGTCATAAGTGAATATGTGCATCAGTTGGGTTGGGAAAAAAAATGAAACGATTGCGGCAAACAAGGCACCGAAAAAGGCAGCTGTCGCTGAGAGGCCCATAACCTTCTTTATGTTCTTTTCGTTTCTTGCACCCCAGAACTGCGAAAGGAAGATGGAGGAACCGCTGGAGATTCCAAAAAAGAGGAGACTGATAAGGAAGAACATCTGGTTAGCCAGCCCGACAGCTGCTATGGCTTTCTCACCAAGCTGCCCGATCATCAGAGTGTCTACAAATGAGAGAGAGTTGGTCAAAAGACCTTGAAAGACTACCGGAAGAGCTATGGAAAACATCTTCCGAAAAAAATCATTACGATTATCTAATTGGGGCTTCACAAACTGTACCGTTTTGTCAAAAGCACTCTTGACAACTCCTTTCTGTTAGCTTTTTCTAAGGCTTCAATGACCATCAGGCGGTTTTCAGCTTTGTTATACTGCAGTAGTGCTCTTTGCAGATGACGTTCCCTTCCTTTTGGAATGTAAACGGGAGCATAGTTTTTTTGTGGCCTAGGGTCCAGTCCTGTATAGTACATACAGGTGGAGACTGTCCCAGGAGTCGGGTAAAATTCCTGGACCTGGTCGGGTACAAAGCCTGTCCTATGCATGTATAGGGCGAGTTCAATGGCGCTGTCCAGCGTGCTGCCTGGGTGTGCAGCTATGAAATAGGGAATGAGGAACTGCTTTTTCCCCATATCTTCATTGGTCTCTTTATAGAGGGTGCTAAACCTCTCGTACAGTTCTGCTTTGGGTTTTCCCATCGCATCAAGAACCTGAGGATCGACATGTTCGGGTGCTACCTTAAGCTGCCCGCTCACATTCTTGAGCACCAGGTGGTTCATGAAACGTCTTCGGGTCTTCTCACTCGCCACTTCCAGGAGGTAGTCATAGCGAATTCCCGAACGGATAAAGACTTTCTTTACCCCAGGGACAGCTTCAAGGGCCTCTAGAATATCGAGGTACCGTTCATGGGAGTCTTTGAGATTATCACAGGGCTCTGGCCAGAGACACTCCTTGGTTGGGCAGGGACCATAGGTCTCCTGCTTGTCACAAGCCCTCCCTTGGAAGTTGGCTGTCGGCCCTCCAAGGTCATGGATATATCCTTTGAAGGAGGGGTGCCTGACCATCCGTTGGGCTTCCAGCACAAGGGACTCTTTGCTTCGAGTCTGTATCATCCGACCCTGGTGGCTGGTTATTGCACAGAAAGAACAGGAACCGTAACATCCACGATTGCTGGTGATGGAGAAGCGTACCTCTTCCAAAGCAGGTATGCCTCCCTCCTTCTGGTAATCAGGGTGAGCATTCAAGGTAAAGGGAAAGGAGTAGAGCTCATCAAACTGCTCATCGGTAAGGGGGCGGGCAGGTGGGTTTTGCACTACAACCCTGTTCATACACCTTTGGGTGATCCTATCACCAAGGATAGGATTCTCATGGGTCATCTGGAGGTTGAAGGCTTTTGCATACGCCTTTTTCCCTTCCTCTGTGGGGGTATTCGACCTCTTATCCCGGTCGCTTATCTCTTCAAAGGAAGGAAGGGGGATCACGCGATAGGTTGCATCCAGTTCGCCGATGGTTTTCTCAGAGAGGGAAAATACCGTACCACGGACATCTTGGATATCCTTGATAGGTTCTCCCTTCTCTAGGCGGGTGAGTATTTCCAGAGTTTGCAACTCCCCCATACCGTAGATGAGCAGGTCTGCCTTTGCATCGAGGATGATGGGCTTTCGGACCTTGTCGGTCCAGTAGTCATAGTGACTCAAGCGCCTGAGGGAGGCTTCAAGTCCTCCTATGATGATGGGTATATCCTTGCCATACGCTTGGCGCGCCCTGTTTGTATAGGAGAGGGTGGCCCTGTCGGGACGTAGTCCTGCCCTGCCTCCAGGGCTGTACTCATCTTCACTTCTGGGTTTGGCATTTGCCGTGTAATGGGATACCATACTATCGATATTTCCCCCACTTATCATGCAGGCAAGACGAGGTTTTCCCATTTTTAGGAAATCTTCTGTTGAATCCCATCGTGGTTGTGCAATAATACCTACACGATACCCCCTGCTCTCCAGCAATCGGGCCAAGAGCGCGGTACCAAATGAAGGGTGATCCACATATGCGTCAGCTGAGATGAATGCTATGTCCAGTTCATCCCATGACCTTTGTTGCATATCTGCTCTGGTTGTAGGAAGAAACGCGGTTCTTGAAGGTTGTTGTTGATGATTCACATCGCCCATAATAGGCTATTGCTTACAGGGTGTAAATAGGTTAAAGGAGCTCTATATGTCTGGCAAGAAACTCTTTATATTGCTGAATCCCCATGCGGCTAAGGGGAAGGGTATGGCTCGGAAGAGAGAGATAGTGAACCTGTTTAGCAAAGGTGGCCATGATGCGACCGTTGTGTTTACAGAAAAGGGATTAGGGGCCTCCTCTCTTGCCTATAAGGCAACCATTGAAGGGTGGCAGACCATCATCGCAGCAGGTGGGGATGGAACGGTAAACGAAGTTGTAGATGGTATTTTGCGCGCTGTATCCGAAAAGAATATCCTTTCACCCAATGTAGGAATCCTCCCTATTGGCCGTGGCAATGATTTTGCCTGGGCTATGGGTATTCCCACTGACCTTACAAAAGCAGTTGCCCTTATCATTGCGGGCAAGACTCGCCTGATCGATGCAGGTATAACCTATGGTGGGAACTATCCACAGGGAAGATACTTTGTAAATGGCCAGGGCATGGGCTTTGAGCCTCTGATAAATTTTGTCGCCAGTGATTTCAAGCATGTTTCAGGGACATTAAGCTATATCCTTGCCCTGATAAAGATTCTTGTAGATCATCCTGATCCCTACCAGGTAAAGTTGACCCTCGATGGAGAAACCCACTCCTTCACGACCCAACAGCTGAGCATCTGCAATGGGAGACGGATGGGCAGTGCATTCATTATGGGCCCCGATGCACTCCTTGATGATGGGTTTTTTGATGTGGTGTTTGCAAACCAACCTGTGAAGAGCTCCCGATTATTGTGGATCGCCTTGAAATTCTTTAAGGGTACGCAAGTGAACCTTCCGATCTTTTCTGTCATACGGGCAAAAAGTATAAAACTTGTTTCTGAGAACAAACCTATGCCGGTCCATGTCGATGGGGAGGAGATTTCCAAGGGTTGTGTGCAGTTTTCTACAGAATTATTGCCATCGATACTGCCTGTTTTTGTGCAATAAAACAGAACCATGTCTAGTGGGTGCATGGAAAGGACCTTAATTGCAATAAATGTTGACATTTTAGAGAATATAGTTCTTTCCTTTTGGGCATTAATTGATTATTTTGTATATGGTTAGCTTTTGCTTTTACTGAGAAGCTTTCCTGTTTTCGTATATATATTCACTTTTTCTATGATCTGTCATATCCGGTTGACTTCTCAGAAAAGAGAGTATATCCTAAAAAATGCGCGTCTTTTGT
>CAYSIH010000034.1:0-12484 GCA_964431005.1 uncultured Sphaerochaeta sp.
TGGTGCTGAGATGGCTAAACGCCTTGGGGAAGATCCTCGGGTTGTCAATGCTATTTTGGCACACCACAATGATACCGAACCCACTACCATTGAGGCAGTCATCGTACAGATCGCTGATGCCATCAGTGCAGCGCGTCCTGGAGCCCGTCGTGAAACACTGGACAACTATATCAAGAGACTTGAGTCCCTTGAGCATATTGCTGAGAGTTTTACCGGAGTGGATAAGGCATTCGCCATCCAGGCAGGTCGCGAACTTAGGATCCTAGTCAATAATGAACAGGTTTCTGACGAAGGGGCCAAAGATATTGCCAAGGGTATCGCCAGTCGTATTGAGGCTGAGCTTCGGTATCCCGGTAGGATCAAGGTGACCATCATCCGTGAGATGAGGGTCGTCGAATATGCTAGGTAGGTTGTAGAGTGTCTGATAAGAAAACGCTTGTAGCCCTGCTGCTCGGGGATGTCTGCGGACAACCCGGATGCAGGGCGCTTTTTATGGGCCTTGGCTCTCTGGTCAAGGACTATCGTTCTGATATGGTCATCGTCAATGGCGAAAATGCTGCCAATGGCTTTGGCCTTTCGGCCTCCCTTATGGAACAATTTTTCTCCCTTGGTGTTGATGTCATCACCAGTGGGAACCATATTTGGCAACAGGATGACCTGCGTCCCCATCTCGATAGCGAGAAACGCCTCCTTCGTCCTGCCAACTATCCACCCCAAGCCCCAGGGCATGGCTCGGTAGTTGTGGATATCAAGGGGACCAAGGTTGCTGTGCTCAACTTGCAGGGACGTATGCAGCTTCCAGCTATCGACTGCCCGTTTAGGGTTGGTATGGAGCAAGTGCAGAAACTGCGTAAGCAGACTCCGCTGATTCTTGTTGACTTTCATGCTGAGAATACCGAAGAGAAGGAGGCCCTCAGTCTCCACCTCGACGGACATATCTCCGTCTTTGTTGGCACCCACACTCATGTACAGACCTCTGATGAGAAGATCCTTCCCAAAAAGAGCGGGTACATCACAGACCTCGGGCTGTGCGGCCCTTCGGAGAGTGTCATCGGATCTAGGGCTGACATCTCCATCGAACGCCAACTTACCCAGATGCCCATGCGTAGCGAGATAGCCGACACCCCTCCGGTCTTACAGGGTGTCTGTGTCAAGCTAGATGTTGTTACGGGAAATACTTTGAAGATTGAACGGTTCAGTAGGAGCTTTCTCATCTGATGAAACAGAAGAAAAGACCTCTGTTGCAGTTGCTTATACAACAATATGGCAACGAGTATACCAAAGACCAGCTTACCGCCTTCATAGCGTGTAGGAATGTCTATGCCAACGGAGAGCTTGCAACTGATCCCAGACAGATGTTAGGTGAGGAGAGTGTACTTTCGCTCAGCTTTGAACAGTACGTCTCACGAGGCGGATACAAACTTGAGCACGCCTTGGATGCTTTCTCGCTCTCTGTTTCGGGCTTGGTCATGCTGGATGCCGGATCCTCCACAGGGGGCTTCACTGACTGCCTGCTGCAGCGCGGGGCTCGTTTGGTACACAGTGTCGATGTCGGGTACAACCAACTTGATTGGCGCCTGAGGACAGACCCTCGTGTTCAGGTACATGAAAAACAGAACATCATGACCCTTGAAGAGCTGGATCCCCCCGCTCAGGCGGCAGTGTGTGATCTCTCCTTCCGTTCTATCGGAGAAGCAGCTTCGCATATTCTTTCCCTTGTAGGGAATACCTGGTTGGTTGCCCTCATCAAACCCCAGTTTGAGGTCCCTAAGGATTTGGAGGACTTCACAGGGGTGATCACCGATTCAGCCCTGCTGATGGAGGTGATGCACACTGTCTACTCTTTCCTCTCAGATGAGGGAGTGGGAATTCATGCCCTCACAATCAGTCCCCTCACCGGGCATAAGGGGAACAGGGAATTCCTTGGCCTGTTGAAAAAGTCAAAAGGATTGGATGCTGCCTCTTTTAGAGGTTGTCTGCAAGAGTTGCTCGCTCTCCCTCAATGAGTAGCACGATGTCCTTGACCTGAGAAAACTCTCTGCCTGTCCTATAGAGTTGTTCATATGCACCTTTTACGTCCTGACTCTCCAGAAAATGTCGGCTTAGATCGATATAGAGCACTTTGTTTGAGAGTGTGACCCCCCGCAAGGTTGTTTTGGCATTGATCGAAGAGACTGCCCCCTCTTTGAGGGCTTGAAGATTTGGGCCTGAGAGTAGGGTCTCAAAGGTGTCATGATAGGGAGAACCTCCCCTTCTGGTCAGCTCCTGGCTAAAAGGCTTAAGACTTCCGTCTGAGGTGAAAAACCATACCTTTGAGCGCTGATGTCCCTTTCCTCCTGTTGTGCTCGTAGTTGTGTTCAGAAGGGTGAGCACCCCGCTTTGGTGGATAGAGGTCCGTACAACAGGAAGCCCTATGACAAGTACCACCGCAGTAAAAAGAGCCCAGACTCCAAAGAGGATGAGCGCATGTTTGCTCCCTTGTCTCCTGTTTGTTATTCGGCCCTTCTCTTCATTGTCTTCCATATGGTCATTCTAGTAGAATTGGTGTTGGGTTTCCAGCTTTACATGAGTGGATAAAGCCCGTATAGTAGATTACATATGAGGATATTCAAGGGTATCGCAGCTTCTGAGGGCCTCTCTAAAGGGAAAGCCCTATTACATGTACGCTCTTCCATGGTGGCAAAAAAGCAACATATCATGGCATGGGGTGTAAAGAGTGAGCTGCGTAAATTTCAAACTGCTGTAGAGCAGGCAAAAAAAGCCTTGGAAGAACATCAGGGCCCTGATATCTCAGATGAGCCTGCAGAGATTCTGCAGACACATCTGATGATGCTCAGCGATCCCGAATATCTTGCGCAGATAGAGGAGTATATCTCTACGAACCTGGTTTGTGCAGGGTGGGCTGTGGAATCGGTGACCGACAGTATGGTTGCACTGCTTGAAGACTCCCCTGACGAGATGCTCAAAGAACGAGGAATCGACTTTAAGGATGTGTCACTGTATCTGATTGATGCCCTAAGCAACCGCAATAGGCGTACAGTGAAGAACCTCACTGAGGATGTCATCCTTGTAGCCGATTCGCTTATGCCTAGCGAGCTTTTTTCAATGGAAAAGAAGCATATCATTGGTATTGCCTTGGATGGGGGAGGTAGGGCAAGTCATGTAGCTATATTGGTGCGTGCCTTCAATATTCCCTCTGTCATTGCCTTGGGAACCGCATCCCAAAAAGTTCGTGACGGCGATGAGATCCTCCTGGATGGAAACTACGGTGAGGTTGTCATAAGGCCCGACTTGACAGCGGTGCAGAATCTGAATGAGCGTTACGTCCGCTGGTTAGAGCATGAACAAGATTTGAGGCAGATGATTGACCTGCCTACCATTATGAGTGATGGTCGTGAGGTACTGCTCAAGACTAATATCCAGACAATCTGTGAAGTTGATTCAACCAAAGAGGTAGGTTCTTCAGGAATAGGCCTCTTCCGGTCGGAATTTCTTTTTATGGATAGCGAAGGCGGCTCAACCGAGCAGCAGCAGTTTGAAGCCTATCGTGAGGTCATCCAATCAATGGCTCCGCTACCGGTAACCATCCGCACCATTGATGTCGGTGGGGACAAGGTTGTATCTGGAATGGGAATTGACGAGAAAAATCCCATTCTTGGCTGGAGGGCTGTAAGGTTCTGTCTCTCTCGCAAGGACATATTCAGCGTTCAGCTCCGGGCACTCTTGCGAGCAAGTGTGTATGGAAAGTTGAAGATCATGTTTCCCATGATAAGTGGAGTGGAGGAATTGAACGCAGTGCTACATCTCTTTGAGCACGTCAAGGAAGAGTGTAGGATTGAGAACATTCCATTTGATCCTGATATTCAGGTAGGCACGATGATAGAGGTACCCTCTGCCGCGCTATGCTCTGATATTCTCGCAAAAAAGGTGGATTTCTTCTCTATAGGAACCAATGACCTCATCCAGTATACCATTGCTGTCGATCGAGGAAATGAGAAGATAGCCCACCTGTTTCAGCCATTTCATCCAGGGGTGTTGCGCTCCTTGCAGATGATCGTGGAGAAAGCTCACCAGGAAAACATACCGGTGAGTCTCTGCGGAGAGATGGCCAGTGATCCTCTCTGTTCCGTGCTGTTGGCCGGACTGGGGATGGATGAATTGAGTATGGGGTCCCAAAGCCTCCTGCAGGTCCGCAAGATTTTACGCTCTGTCTCATTTGAAGAGGCAAAAGCCCTTGCTGACCATGTATTGGAGATGGACTCCTATCTTACGATAAACACTTATATAAGGGAGTGGATGCATGACCGATTCGATCATTTCACCACCATCTGAACAGTATACTGAACAGCCTAAAATGCCTGTAATAGCCATTGTTGGAAGGCCCAATGTGGGCAAATCAACCCTCTTTAACCGCCTTATCGGCAAGCGAAGAGCCATCACCGATCCAACTCCCGGCGTTACCCGTGATACTATCCCTGAGCGTTGGCTTCTGGGTAATCACCCGGTGACCATCATTGACTCGGGGGGGATCAAGATAGACCGCGAAGGTCTCGACGGCCTGGTTGCAGAGAAGAGTCTCGCCCTGCTGGAGATTGCCGACGCCATTGTTTTTATGATGGATTGTACCGAGGTAACAGCAGAAGACCGTGAGCTTTTGGAATTTCTTCGCCCCTTCACCGATAAGATGGTGTTGGTGGTCAATAAGATAGATACCCCCCAACGGGATGACCTTCTTTGGGAGTACTATGAGTACGGCTACCAACGGGTGCTGGGCATATCTGCCGCCCACGGTCATGGCATTGAGGAGTTGGAAGATACCTTGCTTGGCATGCTCGACCTCATCAGCCTTGATGAGGCTCCTGAAGAGTTGGATAGCGTCAAAATTGCCATCTTGGGAAAACCCAATACAGGCAAAAGTACCCTTGCAAACCTTCTGGTAGGAGAAGACATCTCCATTGTAAGCGATATTGCTGGCACCACCCGCGATGTGGTCATGGGTGCATTTTCCTACAAGGGAAGTGACTTCACCGTCCTTGATACCGCTGGGATCCGCAGAAAGAACAAGGTTGATGAAGATGTCGAATACTACTCAGTAAACAGGGCTATCAAGACCATCGATGATGCCGACGTTGTCCTGCTGATGATCGATGCCATTGAAGGGCTTTCCGACCAGGACAAGAAAATAGCCCAGCTTATCGTACGCAGAGGCAAGGGCATCATCCTAGTGCTGAACAAGATTGACCTGCTGCCGGGAATTGGTAACGAGATTGAAGCTATCAAGGATAGGATGCGATTCCTCTTCCCCGTACTCAGTTTTTCCCCCATTTCTGCTATCAGTGCCACACAAGGCAAGGATATCGGCAAGTTGCTGGATACTGTCTGGAGTGTCTGGAGACAACTCAACAAACGGATAGATACCTCTACGCTGAACACTGCCATCAAGGAGTGGGGAGAGGCTTATCAGCCTCCTCGGGGTTCTTCCGGACACTTCAAAGTCATGTATGGGACACAGATCAGTGCAAACCCGATTCGTTTCCTTATGTTTGTGAACAGGACTAAGGATTTCCCTCAGACGTATATACAGTATATGAAGAACTGTGTTCGAAAGGATCTTGGGTTCACCCAAGTTCCTATAGAGATAAGCTTGCGTGAGCGCAAGAGAAATCCTTCCCTTCATGATAGACCTAAAAAAGTCGCACAAGGGGAACGCCCTTCCAAGGCTAGCCCTTCATCCAAGCGTACCGGTGGTAAGGCCGTGGCCAAGTCCAAGGGGACAAAGCCGGGGAATAAGGCTGCCTTGGGTAAAGCGGCAAAGCGAAGTGCAAAGCAGGGAAGAAACGCCGGTACTAAGAGTCGGGGCTAGGATGGGATTCCTACAAGAACATAGCATCAAAGCCCTCTGTCTTGATATCGACGGGACTCTCTATCCTAAGCGTATGCTTACTCTGCGTATGATTCGTACTGTCTTCCCCTCCCTTCTGCTTGGACTGCGGTTTAATGGGGTAAGACAGGCGTACCGCGTGGTTCAGGAACTGGAGGAGACCGATCCTGCAAACCGTGATGGTTTGCTTACCCGTCAGGCTAACCTGATGCTTGAGCGGTATGGCCACCCAGTTACTGAAGCGAGTACAGCTCGTATGCGAGAGAGCATCGATGCCCAGTTCTATGACGCTTGGAAGCAGAGCTTTCTCTCTATCAAGGCGTATGCCCATATGCGAGAGGCTCTCTTGATGGCTAAAGATGAAGGTCTGCAGATTGTTGTCTTCAGTGATTTTCCTGTTGAAAAGAAGCTTGAGACCCTTGGCATTGCAGACCTTGTTGATGTTGCACTCAGTTCTGAAGACAGTGGGTACCTGAAGCCTAGTGCTAATGCATTCTCCTATCTCTTGGATCACGTGGAGGCACCGCCTTCTGAAGTGCTCTATGTAGGGGACAGCTATAGCAAGGACTGTCAGGGAGCGAAGCGCTCGGGGATGCTCTCGGCTCTCATTACCTCATCGAAGAGAGGGTATCCTGAGGCTGATTTGGTAATCAGTTCTTGGAAGGAGTTCATTTCTCTGGTATTCTGAAACATGGAGGTCTCCTATGGGTTTTGAGCTATTGTTGCCAGTTGTCCTCTTTATTCTGACATTGACCATCATTTTTTTGTTGCGCTCTGACGACAAGCGTAACCAACGCGCAGATCTCATTAAGAAAAGAGCGCAAGCATTGCTTAAAAATGTAGAGAACAGCCAGATCTTATTCAAGGAAAGCGCACAGAAGGCTGAAGAACGCATCAGTAAGAAAATTGATGAATCACACCTGCTCATGAGCCATGTTGATTCACAACTGACAGATCTAGAGGCCCGTAGTGATGACCTTGCCTCCCTGCAGAAGGTGCTAGCCACCTACCAGACATCCCTAACACAATTGGAGAGCGCAACAACCCAAGTCGAGAACCGAGTAGGGGTAATGAAAACAGAGATAGCCAACCTCAACCGCGTACAGGAGAGCCTCTCAGACTTTGACGTGCGCTTTGAGCAGTTCAAGGAGAGCCTTGAAAAGCAGATAGCCGAAGGTGAAGAGAACATGCACCTGCAGCAACTGAGGATCAAGGAGATGCAGGGCTCCTCATTTGCCAAACTTCAGGAGTACGAAAACGAGGTACATAGAGTCGGGCAAGAGGCTCTTATCCAGGTACGTACCCATACTGAAACCCTCAAAGACCGTCAGGATGCATCCCTTGAACTTGTCTCTGTACAGATGACCAAGCTGCGTCAGCTTAGTGAGAAGGGCGATGAGCAGTTACTCCTCTATGATAAGGCCCTGCAATCTGGACATAAGCAAGCCGATGAGAAGGTAGAGGAACTACAGAAAAAGTTCTTACAGCTACAGGCAAACCATATCGAGCAGCAAAAGAGACAGAAAGAGGAGCTTTTCTCCATCGAAGAGAATATGCTCAGCCAGATAACTGAGGAGATGCAAAATTTCGTCCGACAGTGTTATGGTGAGATGGCCCAGATTTTTGAGATGACCCTCAAAAAGACAGATATTTCCTTCCAGAACATGATACGGGTGGTCTCCCAATATCTTAAGGAGCTCTCATCACGCATTGAGCAGGCTAGGGGTGTGGCAGAGTTGCTAGGAGCATCTGAACATACATCCCTGCTAAGCTTTAAGGAGGATTTGAACCTTCTTCTGGAAGCGACGCTCAAAGGGGAGCAGAATCTTGCTGCTTTGCAAAATTTAGAGGGTGAGGCTTCCTCAGCTCTGGCTCTTTTGCAACAAGAATCCCAGCAGTTACAAGAGTCCCTCACAACGATGAAAGAGGAAAAGCTTGCCCTGCTTACGAAGAGCGGGTCACCTCCTCTTTCGGTTGTCTATGCGATGGCTCTGGTTGATGAGACATGCCATCCCCAAAGAGAGGACTCCCCCAGCTCAGAAGAGGCGTCAATTGAGCCACCTGCAGAGGATCCTCTCTCTGAAGGTCTTCATCAGAAAACTGAAATCCTTACCTTTCCCAAAAGAGTTGATCTAGCCCCTCCTTCGGTTGTCTACGCGATGGCCTTGGTTGATGAGACATGCAACCCCCAAGAGAAGGAGCCTGTTGAGCCCCCCACAAAGAAAGTTTCTGCTAAAAGCCTTGGCAGAGAGTCTAAAAAAACCAAGACAGAGAAAGATACTGTCACTGACAAGGAAAAACAGGCCTCAGTTGAAAGTCGTAGGGTAGAGTACCTCTCTGAAAGTGAAGAGGAAATCCTTCTTGATGAGGATGAGGACCTCCCTGACTGATCGGTAGTGTCGTCTCCTTCTTTCATGGGTATTAGTTCAAATGATCGAGTTCCTTTGCTAGGATCCAAGGCAGGTTTCTTTCCCTCCAAGGATCTTTTCTTTTGTGCGTAAAAGTACGCTAAATCTAGAAAAAAACTACTTGACCCTTGCAATCCCTTATGAGTATGTTATGCAGTGCTCAGGATGGCTCTACTCATTGCGTTACACAAGATTATGAGAATTGGTCTGGCATGAGGGTATCTTTATGCATTGACTTACAAATATACGTATGTCCGCGCTTTGGCTCGGCATAGGAAAAATTGAGGAATTGGTATGGAAAAGAAAAAGGAAAAAGAACAGCCTAAAAAGAATGATAGTGAAAAGTTCAAAGAAGAGGAGGCTGTTACCCTTTCAGAAGTCGAGCAGAAGGAGCTTGAAATAGCTCTTCTTAAGGAACAGCTTGAAGCTGCCCAGACAGAGGTCTCTGAGATGAAAGATCAGATGCTACGCAATCGTGCCGACCTTGACAATACCCGCAAGCGTTTGATTCGGGACAAGGAAGAAGCGGTGAAATATGCCAATTCTGCTCTTATAAAAGACCTGTTGGAACCACTTGATGATTTTGGGCGTGCTTTGGAAGCTGCCGAATCCACTGAGGACTATAAAAAAGTTCACGATGGTGTGGTGATGGTCAATTCTCAGATTTTTGGGATACTTGAACGCAACTGGGGCCTTGAACGAATAGAGGCTTTTGACAAGGAGTTCAATCCCGATGAGCACGAGGCATGCATGGTGGTAACCGATGACTCGTTGGAGAATGAAATGGTCCTTGAGGAGTTCTCAACTGGGTATAAATTGCACGGAAGGGTGCTTCGTCCTACAAAAGTGAAAGTTGGCAAGCCCAACATTTGACGATTGTCTTTGGTATGAGTACTTTATCTGCATGGGCAATGCTCAAAATGATTATGAAATAAATTGGAGAGGAGAAATATACAATGGGAAGAATTATAGGAATTGACCTAGGCACGACAAACAGTTGTGTTGCGGTTATGGAAGGCAACGACTCAATCGTCATTGCCAACAGTGAAGGGCAGAGAACCACTCCTTCTGTTGTTGCATATACAGCAAAGGGTGACCGCCTAGTCGGCCAGCCCGCTAAAAACCAGATGGTGACCAACGCAGAGAATACTGTGTACTCGATCAAGCGTTTTATGGGACGCAAAGCGAGTGAGATCCCTACAGAACTGAATAGGATCCCCTACAAGATTGGCGGTGGATCCGGCGGTGAGATCAAACTTGATATTCGTGGCGAGAGTTACTCTCCCCAGGAGATTTCAGCAGCTATTCTACAGAAGATGAAGAAGACCGCTGAGGACTACCTCGGTGAGCCTGTTACAGAAGCAGTGGTAACTGTTCCAGCTTATTTTAATGACGCACAGCGCCAGGCTACCAAAGATGCAGGTAAGATTGCAGGTTTGGACGTCAAACGTATTGTTAACGAGCCTACAGCCGCAGCTCTTGCCTATGGAATCGGAAAAGATGCGACCAAGGAAGAGAGAATTGCCGTGTATGACCTTGGAGGGGGAACGTTTGATATTTCCATCCTTGAACTAGGTGACGGCGTTTTTGAAGTTAAGGCTACCAACGGTGATACCCACCTTGGTGGAGATGACTTTGACCAGAGAATCATTGACTGGATGGCTTCTGAATTTAAGAAGGCAAATGGAATCGACCTTACCAGTGACAAGATGGCCCTACAGAGACTGCGTGAAGCAGCTGAGAAGGCAAAGGTTGAGCTATCCAACTCGACCAGCACCGATATCAACTTGCCGTTCATCACAGCTGATGCATCTGGACCTAAGCACTTGGCAATGACCCTGTCACGATCTAAGTTTGAACAGCTTGTTTCTGACCTGGTTGAACGTTCCAAGCTTCCAGTCAAAAACGCACTGCGTGATGCCGGTCTTACGGCTGCTGATATTGACGAAGTCATTCTCGTCGGTGGTTCAACACGTATTCCTGCAGTACAGGCTGTTGTGCGTGAACTGTTTGGCAAGGAGCCCCATAAGGGTGTGAACCCTGATGAGGTAGTAGCCATGGGTGCTGCTATCCAGGGTGGTATTCTTGGTGGAGATGTTAAGGACGTCCTCTTGTTGGATGTTACACCGCTCTCTCTTGGTATTGAGACCCTCGGTGGAGTAAATACCCGCCTGATCGAGCGCAATACGACCATTCCTACTCGGAAGAGTCAGATTTTCTCTACAGCCGCCGACGGACAGACTGCAGTTAGCATTCATGTTCTGCAAGGTGAGCGTGAGATGGCTAGTCAGAACAGGACACTGGGTAAGTTCGATCTTATCGGAATCCCTAATGCTCCACGCGGAGTCCCTCAGGTAGAGGTGACCTTTGATATCGATGCCAATGGTATCGTACATGTGTCAGCCAAGGACCTAGGCACTGGCAAGGAACAGAAAATCCGTATCGAAAGCTCCTCTGGCCTCAATGAGGCTGAGATCGAGAAGATGGTTCGGGAAGCTGAAACTCATGCTGAAGAGGATAAGAAGGAGCGCGCTCGCATTGATGCACGCAACGAGGCTGATAGCCTAGTCTACTCCACGGAGAAGTCTCTCAAGGAGTACGGGGATAAGATTACTCCCGAAGACAAGGCAGCTATTGAGAGCTCCATAACTGATCTGAAGGCACTGCTTGCGAACGAGGGTTCTTCTGCTGAAGAGCTCAAGGCAACAAGTGAAACTCTCCAACAGGCCGCCTACAAGTTGGCAGAAGAGGTGTATAAGAGCACCGCTGCACAGGAAGGTGGTGAGGGTGGACCTGAAGATCCATCTCCAACTGATGGGGACGAGCCTAAGAAGCATGCCGGTACCGACAATGTTGAAGATGCCGATTACGAAGTCGTAGACTAAGGTTTCACAAACAGGTTACTATAGAAGAAAGGCTTTGCATCATGTCGGCTCCGGCCGACATGATGTTTCTAGGCCAATTTGTTCGAAGGAAGTCGCACCGTGGCGAAACGAGATTATTATGAAGTGCTTGGTGTCGCGAAGACAGCACAACTGGATGAGATAAAGAAAGCGTATCGCAAACTCGCTATTGCCAATCACCCGGATAGAAATCCAGGTGATGCGGAAGCCGAGGAGCGTTTTAAAGAAGCAACTGAAGCCTATGATGTCCTCGCTGATGAAAAAAAGAGAAAGATGTACGATCAGTTCGGGTTTGCCGGACTAGATGGGGCTAACGGCGGAGGCCATGACTACTCCAATGTCTACCGAGATTTCAGTGACATCTTTGGTGGTGGTTTCGGTGGTGGCGGAGGCGGTGGTTTTGAAGACATCTTCAGCTCGTTCTTTGGAGGTGGCGGAGGCCGCACCCAAGGCGGGCGCTCGCAGAGAGGACCAGAACCTGGTGCTTCTTTGCGCTATGATATTGAAATTGATTTTAAGGATGCTGTGTTTGGTACTAAGGTGGATGTAGCTTACTCCCACCAGATTGCCTGTGAAGCTTGCAGTGGTTCAGGTTCCCAGGGGGGAACAGCGACCAAGGTCTGCCCTACCTGTAACGGTAGTGGCCAAGTAAGGCGTAACAGCGGATTCTTTGCTGTAGCGAGTACCTGCCCCACCTGTAATGGTAATGGGCGTGTGATCGAGAACCCCTGTACTGAGTGCCATGGAAGCGGACTCAAGCGTAAGCAGCAGAAGGTCAAGGTGACCATTCCCGCTGGAGTGGACAATGGAAGTCGGGTAGTGCTTCGTAAAATGGGCGATGCCGGTGCAAACGGCGGTGCTTCGGGCGACTTGTACGTCTATGTGAACGTTAAGGCGCACAAGTATTTTGTCCGGCAGGATTATGATCTTTTCTGTCAGATTCCGATCTCCATCACCCAAGCTTCCCTGGGAACTGATATCCAGGTACCGACCATAGATGGGCAGTCCATCAAGGTGACCATCCCCTCTGGTGTACAGTCAGGCAAGATGCTTAGGGTTCGTGGACGGGGAGTTACTAAACTCAACTCCACTGACAGAGGTGATATGTACTTGAAGCTGGTTGTGCATGTTCCCAAACGGTTGAATTCAAAAGCCAAGAAAATCATGCAAGAACTTTCAAAAGCTCTTGGTGAGGATTCCTCGCCAACTCCTGTCCCCTTTGAGGATTAAATAGCTTGGCTACTTCAGCGATGAGGTAGCCTAAATTTTTATAATACAGTAAGCTTTGCCGA
>CAYSIH010000035.1:0-12002 GCA_964431005.1 uncultured Sphaerochaeta sp.
AGGAAGGATCTTGGAGCAGATAGCTTGGATACCTATGAGTTGGTATATGCCATTGAAGAGGAATTGGGTGTTTCCATTCCTGATGAAAAGGCAAACGAGTTTGAAACCGTCAAGGATGCAGTAGACTTTCTTTCAACTCAGCTCTAAGGCACTGGTTCTATGGACCCTTTTGCCTTTGGAAAAGCTCCCGCAATCTCTCCTTCGAGAGAACGGGAGCTTCTTGCATTTAAGCAAGCAAGCCATATGAAATGTGACAATCTGAATCTGCTTAACCTCGCTTTTACTCACCGCTCCTTTGCAAATGAGACAACAGAAGAAGTTGGAAACAATGAACGGTTGGAGTTTTTGGGAGACAGCGTCCTAGGCGTCTGTGTAGCCGATTGGCTTTTAAGAAATCTCCCTGCTAAGCAGGAGGGTGATTTCTCAAAAATCAAGAGCGTGGTCGTCAGTGAAGACAGCTTGGCCATGATCGCCCGCAAGCTGGAAGTGGACAAGTATCTGCTCATCGGAAAAGGGGAAGAGAACAGCGGAGGCAGGGATAAGAAGACCCTGCTTGCAGACTGTATGGAAGCCCTGTTTGCCGCATGCTATCTCGATAGCGGCTTTGAAGTGGCAAAAGAATTTGTCATGCTCTATCTCAAGGAACAGATTCATGCTGTGATCAAGTATGATTACCATCGTGACTATAAGACCAGTTTGCAGGAGTACATGCAGAAGAAGTGGAGGAAATGTCCGGTTTACACCCTAGTGAAGAAAACAGGGCCCGAACATGAGTTTACGTTTTTTGTAGAGGTCCAGGTAAACAACCAGAGCTTTGGTCCGGCCCAAGGACGTAGCAAGAAAGATGCTGAGCAGAATGCTGCTAAGCTTGCCTATGAATCTGTGGTGGTCCCGACTCTCTCTTGATACTTGCGTGCAATGCTTAGCAGTTGCTCGGCATTGTTCTGCTCAGGATCCTCAAGTACTGTCTCTAGCAGATAGGTTAGTGTGGTACCGATTCTTTTTCCCTTAGGAACTCCCGCTTTCATCAAATCATTACCATCTATAGCGAGATCCTTAATGCAGAGGGCATCCTTGGCTGCGAGTATCTTGTCAATTCTCTGTTGCAGTTCATCCATGAGTGTGGTGTCAGCCTCCCCATGGATAGCTATCTGGTCTGCAATACGCAATTGGAAAAGCAGAGGGATGTCACAAAGGCCCACACGTGTGATGAACCGTCTCACGGCGCTGTCAGTCCAATCACTTTGGTAGTTGAACATATGCTCTTTCACCAGATGGGTGACAATGCGTATCTGCTCCCTGCTCGATTTCAGATAGTGCATGATCGCCTTAGTCTCTTTTGCAGAGACCGACTCATGAGAGTGGAAGGTGTTTCTCCCATCACCCGGTTTTAGGACTTCACTCTTTCCAATATCATGGAACAGGGCAGCTAGTCGGACCGGCAGGGGGAAGTTACAGTCAGAAGCAGCTTGGCAAGCTGCTATATTATGTTGCAACACGTCTTGGTGGTGCATTCCTCCCTGTTCGATGCCCTCACCTTTTGCAAGGGCGGGAAGGAGGGTGGAGAGCACACTTGTCTCTTGCATGTACCTGAGGCCAACAGTGGGGTAGTCTGACTCTACCAGCTTGAATAGCTCTACTCGGATTCTTTCTGCACTTACATTCCTAAGGTTTTCTTTTTCACCCTTCATGGCAGTGAGGGTCTCCTCTTCAATGCTGAAGTTCAGTTTTGAAGCGATCCTGCAAGCTCGGAAGATGCGCAAGGCATCCTCCTCAAAGCGTTTTTTGGGAATGCCTATAGCTCGGATGGTTTTCGCCTTAAGGTCTTCCATTCCCCTGTTGAGGTCGATGATGGCACCTGTGGTGCAGTCAGCGGCGAATGCGTTGATCGTGAAGTCACGCCTTTTGAGATCCTCTTCCAAGTTTCTGATGAAGGTCACCGAACTGGGGTGCCTGCCATCAAGATAGGTCCCTTCACTACGGAAAGTGGTGACTTCAAACATCTGTTTCTCAAATATCACTGTCACCGTCCCATGCTCTATCCCTGTAGGAATGACATGGCCGAATAGTTTCATGACCTCGCCAGGCTCTGCATCAGTGGTAAAATCGAAGTCTTCATTCTCCAAACCCAACAGATAATCCCGAATTGCCCCGCCTACAATATAGAGGGAGAAGCCCGCTTCTTTGAAGCGTGAGGAAAATCGTCGTATGGATGGAGAAACAGGGAAGGTTTTCATACTGCCACACTACTCGTACAAAGCGGAAAGGTCAACGGTAATAATGACCGTCAAAGGTTGTCATTTCGCTCTATTATGAATAGAATGGCACTAATGCGGAAGTCCACCAAGGCTTTCGGGAACAAGGAGCGTCTATGTTTCGTCCAGTAACTACAAGGGTTGATTTCCCTGCAATGGAAGAGGGGATCCTCTCTTTTTGGGAACAAGAGGAAATTTTTGAAAAATCGATAAATATGCGTCCCGCAGAGGATGAGTACGTCTTTTATGACGGGCCTCCTTTTGCAACTGGCCTTCCCCATTTTGGCCATCTGGTTCCAGGGACCATCAAGGATGCAATACCCCGTTACCAGACTATGAAAGGAAAGCGTGTGCACCGCCGATTTGGTTGGGACTGCCACGGCCTGCCTGTAGAGTTTGAAATGGAGAAGACGCTGGGCATCAGCGGTCCTTCTGCCATCCATGAATACGGTGTCGCCAATTTTAATGAACAGTGCCGTTCCATTGTTTTACGCTATACCAAGGAGTGGGAGAGTACCATCAATAGGATGGGACGCTGGGTCGACTGGGAGAATGGGTATCGAACCATGGACACCGACTACATGGAGTCCATCTGGTGGGTATTCAAGACTCTGCATGAAAAAGGTTTCATCTACGAGGGGTATAATATCCTTCCCTACAGTCCTGCCCTCGGCAGTCCTCTCTCAAACTTTGAGGTAAACCTCGGAGGCTACCAAGATGTTGTAGACCAGGCCATAACGGTCAGGTTTGCTGTGGACGGCGAAAAGGATACCTATTTCCTTGCGTGGACCACCACACCCTGGACCCTGCCTTCCAACCTTGCCCTGGCCTTTGGTCCTGATATCGACTATGTGAAGATCTTTGACAAAAGTGATCATTGCCACTATATCCTAGGTAAGGAGAGGCTTGGTCATTACTTCAAGGATGAAAGCCTGTACGAGATAGTGGACGAGCAAAAGGGGACCTTCTATGAAGGTATGCGCTATGAACCTTTGTTTCCCTATTTTGCCCACCTGAAGGATGTTGGGGCCTTTGTCTGTGTCTTGGGCGACTATGTCACCACCGAAGACGGCTGTGGCATTGTCCACACTGCCCCAGGTTTTGGTGAAGATGACTACCAGGTACTCAAGGGTACCAATATTCCTGTAGTCTGCCCCATCGACAGCGAAGCCAAGTTCACCAGCGAAGTGCCTGACTATGAGGGTAAATTCGTAAAGGATACCGATAAGGATATCATTGCATCCCTCAAAAAAAGCGGCAAGTTGGTCAAGCAGGAAAACTTCCTACACCCCTATCCCTTCTGCTATCGTACCCACAAGCCCCTCATCTATCGCGCGATGGAGTGCTGGTTTGTTGATATACAGAAGATCAAGGGCTCAATGCTAAGCGCAAACGAACAGATTACCTGGATACCTGAGCATCTGAAGAGCGGACGCTTCGGTAAGTGGCTTGAGGGTGCCCGTGACTGGGCAATCAGTCGCAACCGCTTCTGGGGTAACCCCATTCCTGTCTGGAAATGTGATGGTAGCGACCATATTGAAGTGATCGGCAGCAGAGAAGAGCTTGAAGCCAAGTGTGGTAAATCCGTACCTGACCTGCACAAGCACTTCATTGATGACCTCACCTGGCCAAGCCCCGACGGCAAAGGGGTCATGCGGCGCATCCCCGATGTCTTGGACTGCTGGTTCGAGTCCGGATCGATGCCCTATGCCCAGCTGCACTACCCGTTTGAGAACAAGGAGTATTTTGAAGAGCACTTCCCAGCAGACTTCATCTGTGAAGGATTGGACCAGACCCGTGGTTGGTTCTATACCCTCACGGTATTGGCAGCAGGTCTGTTTGACAAACCTGCATTCATGCACTGCATAACAAACGGCATCGTGCTTACTCCAGAGGGCAAGAAGATGAGTAAGAGTGCCCGGAACTATACTGATCCGATGGAGATAGTGAACTCTTATGGTGCAGACTCCCTGCGCTTTGCCCTTATGAACAGCGCGGTGGTAAAAGCTGAGGATCTCAAGTTCAGTGAAGAGTCTGTAAAGGATGTGCTGAAGAACCTCATCATACCTTTATGGAATGCATACTCTTTCTTTGTGACCTATGCGAACATCGATGGGTATGAGCCAAATGAAACTGCCTACGAGAAGCTCTCCAATCCTATGGATATCTGGATCATCTCCAGCAGTGAGAAACTCATCCAAGAGGTCACTGAGGCCTTTGATGCGTATGATATCCAGAAAGCATGTTCCTTGTTTGTGCCATTTATCGATGACCTGAACAACTGGTACATCCGTAGAAGTCGCAGAAGATTTTGGCGAAGTGAGAACGATGGAGACAAGAAAGAGGCATATGATACCCTCTATCGCGTCTTGATGACCTTTATCAAGATTGCCGCTCCCATCATTCCCTTTACCACTGAGGAGATCTATCAGAACCTCAAGACTGATGAGATGGATGAGAGCATCCATCTTGCCCTCTACCCTGAATATCAGGGTGGACAGCGTGATCTTGAGCTGGAGAAAAAGATGACCCTGACGCAGAAGGCAATTGTCATGGGACGTTCGCTTCGTGCTTCAAACAATCTGAAAACACGCCAGCCCCTCCAGACCGTTTTTCTTGTCGATAGGACAGAGGAGGAACGGGAGGTGCTCGCTGCAATGCAGGACATCATCGCCGAGGAGCTGAACGTGAAAGAGGTGCTTATCCAGGAGGATGAGAGTGCTCTTGTCAGCTACAGTGCAAAGGCTAACTTCAAGGCCCTAGGTTCAAAGCTTGGCAAGCACATGAAGAGTGTAGCCTCCCAGATAGAGCTTTTCTCTGGTGAGAAGATCGCCTCCATCCTGGATGGGAAAAGCATAACCTTGCAGTATGACGAGGGGGAGATAGAGATATCTGATGAGTACATCATCGTCCAGCGCACCGAAAAGGAAGGGGTGAAAGTTCTCAACGAGGGGACTCTGACCGTAGGTTTCGATACCAAGGTGACAGAAGAACTCCTGCAGGAGGGAATCGCCCGCGATATCGTCCGAAGTGTTCAGAACCTTCGCAAGGATAGTGGATTTGATGTTTCAGACCGTATTCACCTTACCTATGATGGTGATGAGACAGTGCAGCAGGTTTTTGAGATCTTTGGAGCTACCATAGCTAAGGAAACATTGTCGAACTCCCTAACCTTTGCTACACTGGAAAATGTTGAGGCTACTGAGTGTGGGGACCACATGGTGAAACTTTCTGTAGCAAAGGACTGATAGCATGAAAAAGAGTAAGGTCGTAGTAATATCCCTAATCGCTGTTCTCTTTCTCTCTTCTTGTACTTCTTTGGCAAGAAAAGAGCGGCCTTACTTTCATTTTCAGGGAATGGTCCAAAGCGGCACCATCGTCGCGACTGTTGATGCTGTCTCAGAATCTGCTTTGGTCGCTTCTGCCTTTGGTGAACTTTCAGAGTTTGCTCATCGTGCTAAGCGGGTATCGCTCGCCATCACCCCTATACGTGATGACTATCCTTTAGATCAGGATGGTCTTGATACGTATGGAGTGGTTGAGGGTGATTTTCCTAGGTTTTTGCTCAACACTGGGATGATGTACTCTAGGGAGCTGTCTCAAAAGGGTAATAAGGATGGCCTTTCCTGGTTCAGTCAGAAGAGTGGCCCTGTAAGTCTTTATACTCCAAGAAATGATGAGCTGCTCTTTACCAATGGCTCGTATGAAGATGCTTATGCTTCCTACAAGGCACGCCAAAGACTTATCCCTGATGAGATGGCGCTACAGATGGCTAATGCCTCTATAGCCATCTATGCCTTTGAGCCGGAGACTTTCTTTGACCTTGGTTTGAATCTTCCTCAGTCTGTGTTCCAACAGGCTAGTGAAGTGCTTTTGCTTATCCATCAGGTGGACGGACGCTACACCGCCGATGCGTATATCACCATGGATAGTGCCAAACTTGCTGCCACTCTCTCTCAGATGGTGCGTAGCGGTTACCTAGCGCGATTGAAAAAGGAAAAAATTCCTTTTAAGATTGCCGAATTGAAATTGATGTTTTTACTCGAAGAAGATCTTGTTACAATCGTGCAGATGCCCTTGAGCGAAGAGCAGATGCAGCAGATACACCAAGGCCTTACCGGACTCTTATAGAGGAGGAGATGCCAGATGCCAAATTATGAATATGAGTGCCAGAATTGTCATGCCCATGTAGAATTGGTGCAATCGATCGAAAAACAAAAGCCACCAGCCATGTGTCCTTCTTGCAGTATGCAACATACGATGGTGAGGGTGCTTACCCTGCAGGGTAGCTCTTCAGAGGCTAGTTCAAAGAAAAAGGACGAGGAGTAGGTTGTGGAAACCAAGAAAAGAATACTGACAGGTGATCGGACTACGGGAAAACTTCATTTGGGACACTATGTGGGTTCCTTGAAAACACGTTTTGAATTGCAGGATACCTATGAGGAGTTTATCCTTCTTGCTGATATCCAGGCACTTACCACCCATTTTGACAACCCCAAGCTTATCAACAGCAGTATCTATGATGTTACCATTGATAATCTCTCGGTAGGCCTTGATCCAAACAAGGTTACCTTTGTCCAGCAGTCTCAGGTCAGCTCCATTGCTGAACTGACTATTTTCTACTCCATGATAGTTACGGTAAACCAGTTACGACACAACCCAACCATCAAGACAGAAGCGCAGAACTATGGCTATGAGGACCTGACCTATGGATTCTTAGGGTACCCTGTAAGCCAGACTGCTGATATTTCATTTTGTAATGCTGACCTTGTGCCTGTTGGAGAGGACCAGATCCCCCATATCGAGCTTTCTCGCAAGATCATCCGAAAGTTCAACAAGCTCTATGGCACCTCCATCACAGTACCCCAGGTAAAACTGAGCCAGGTAGGCCGTCTCAGCGGCCTTGATGGTAATGCCAAGATGGGTAAGAGCATGGGCAATGCAATCTATCTTTCCGACACCCCTGAACAGGTCTGGAAGCTTATCCGCAAGGCAGTCACCGACCCCGCTAGAGTAACCACAGATATTCCTGGGCATCCGGAGATTTGTAATGTGTATAAGTATCACCTGATCTTCAACCCCGAAGAGGCTCCTGAGATTTATGAAGGGTGCACTACAGCAAAACTTGGATGTTTTGACTGTAAGAAGCGCTTGAACGTTGTGCTTAACAACCTTCTGGACCCTATGAGGGAGAAACGCTCCTACTATGAAAACCATATGGACGAGGTAAAGGAGATCATAGTGGAAGGGACACGCAAGGCGAACAAGATAGGGAATGAGAACCTTGATGGCATCAAGGAAAAGATGTTCCTGAAGATATGACAAAGGGGAGGGCAACCTCCCTTTTGTGTTGCCCTTACACCATAAACCCCCTTTCTCCAGTAATTTAGTACCATTAATACCAAATCTCTTGTAAGCTTACTTATTGAGAATGGTTGTACATATGCTATACTTGTTTTTTGTTGTTGTGTGTACTGAAAAAATATTAGGAGAAATGGTATGAAGAAACTGCTTGTCTTACTGATGGTAGCCACCTTATTGGTGACCTCCGTATTTGCTACTGGCTCCAAAGAGGCTCCTGCTGAAAAGGTTGCCCCTGTTGTCATTGAGGAAATTTCTCATGATGAACTCGTAGCTCGAGCTAAGGAAGAGGGGAAGGTCGTTGTCTATGCAACTTCCAGCCGAATAGCCAAGGCTGCCGTAGCTTTTACAAAGGAGTACGGAATTGAAGTTGTCAGCTCTAACCTCAAGGATTTTGAACTGATCGAGAAAGTCTCCAAGGAAGCACAGGCTGGAGTCGTCGGTGCTGACTTTGTCCTTGCCCAGGATGCTGGAAGGCTGGTAGGTGAACTCATCAAGCCTGGGTACCTCTACAACTATGTGCCCCCAACATTGGTGGATGTAATTCCCAAATCCATGCAGAGTCCCCTGCAGGTTTTTGCCATCAACAAGGTATTCATCTTCAACGATGAGGATCTGACAAGTTCTCCCTATACCAATATCTGGCAGTTTGCAGATCCTAAATATAAGAGCCTGTTGCAGTTCAAGAACCCGTTCCAAGAGGGTGTGAACGCGAACTTCCTTACCATGTGCACCAGTCCTGAGTGGTCTGCGAAAATTGCCAAGGCATACAAGTCCTATTTTGGCAAGGATATTGTCCTCACCACCCCTAATGCAGGATATGAGTGGATCAAAGCAATCTACGAGAATGACCTGATAGTGGGAACAAGTGATACCAATATCGCAGAGAATGTGGGTATCAAGGGTCAGAACGCCAAGCGCGAATTCCCCCCTGTTGGACTCTTTGTATTCTCCAAGGCACGCTATGCCACCAGCAAGAATCTTGCTCTTAAGCCTGCGATGACTATGGATCCTTTCAGCGGCTTCTACTACAGCCTTTACGCCTTGATGACTCGTTCTGCTGCTAATCCACATGCAGCAAAGCTGTTCATTGAGTTCCTCTATAGCAAAGAAGGGTTTGCACCTTGGGGGGCCGATGTCGGTACCTATAGCGCCAATCCGAACAACCCTATTCAGGATGACATTGATTACCCCTTTACCGTGTGGCAGCCATTGCTTGTTGAAGAGGAAGGGGAGTTTTGCTTTGACAATCGTGCTGAAGTTGAGGAGTTCCTCAATCAGTACATATACTAAACTCGTAGTGCATCATGGCCTGCAGATTCCTGCAGGCCATTTAGTAAGGAAATAGCTCATGAGCGCCAGAAGCCAATTGAACACCTTCAAGTCTTTTATCAAAAAACCACATAACATCATCCTTGTAGTCCTGCTTGTTGTGTTGGGGTATCTTACCCTTGTCCCCCTATTGACCATCATGGGGGATACCATCACAGTCCACTCTTCTGAGGCACGGTTTGTAAAGCAAGAGGTTGGCACTTTGACCCTCTATCACTGGAAAAAGATGTTTGACAGTGGCATTACCAGCCAAAAGACCTTTTACGAACCATTTATGAATACTATGGTGGTTGCCTTTCTCTCTTGTGTCATGGCCATCGCTGTTGGAGGTTTCTTTGCCTGGGCGGTTACCCGGACCAATCTCAGGGCCAAAGGCTTCATATCCACAGTGTTTGTCTTTCCATACATCATGCCGGCCTGGACTTTGGCTATGGCTTGGCTCAACTTCTTCCGAAATTCACGCATTGGAGGAGCCCCCGGGCTCTTTACCGTGCTTACAGGGATAGAGACGGCAAACTGGTTTGCCTACGGACTCTTCCCCATAGTTATCGTGCAGGGGTTGCACTATGCACCTTTTGCCTACATCCTCATAGGTGGAATCCTAAGGAATATGGATGCGAACCTTGAGGAAGCAGCAATGCTGCTGCATGCCTCACGTTGGCAGATTACAACCAAGATTACCCTCCCTATCGTGAAACCCGCCCTGCTTTCCACTTTCCTGTTGGTATTTTCCTCCACCATGAGCGCCTTTGCCGTTCCTGCATTTCTAGGCAGTCCTGTCCGTTATCAGGTACTGACCACCCAGATGTTCCGTACCCTTAACGGAATGAACCCGGGCTATGGATATATCATGGCCCTGATCATGATCATCATTGGCGTTGGTATCCTTATGCTTAACCAATGGATAACAGGAAGAAGAAAATCCTACACTACCATTACAGGCAAGAGTTCAAATATCTCCCTGTTTAACCTTCGTAAGTGGAGAACCCCCCTTACCGTCGTGCTCATCACCTTTTTGATGATGATAGCCATCCTGCCATTGTTTTCCTTTGCCATTGAGTCCTTCATCATGGCACCGGGGGACTATTCGTTCTCCAACTTTACCACAGAGTTCTGGATCGGAGCTGGTAGGGCAGACATAGCCAATAGCGAACCTGGTATTTTACGTAATCCGTCCATATGGTTGGGTCTGACAAACAGCCTCAAGTTATCTATCATTGTCTCTCTCATTGCAGGGACGGTGGGGATGTTGGCAGGGTACTCCATAGCAAAACGTAGGGGTTCGAGGCTGTCTACCTGGGTGAACAACCTGACATTCTTCCCTTACCTTATGCCTTCCATGGCATTCGGTGCCATTTTCCTCTCGATGTTTGCTGTTCGTAGGGGTTTCATCCCCGCCCTATACGGCTCCTTCTGGCTATTGGTCATCGTCGGAGCGGTAAAGTATCTGCCTTTCGCCTCAAGAAGTGGTATCAATGCGATGTTGCAACTCTCAGGTGAAATTGAGGAGGCTGGTACCATCATGGGCATCGGATGGTTCAAGAGGATGACCCATATTATTTTTCCGATACAAAAGGCCACCTTTATCAGTGGATATCTTTTGCCTTTCATTTCCTGTATGCGAGAACTCTCGCTCTTTATCCTGTTGGTTTCTCCTTCTACGAGAATCCTCACCACGCTGCTGTTCCAGTACAATGAGAAAGGGTGGAATCAGTATGCAAATGCCATCAACCTGATGATCGTAGTCATCGTGGTGGGTCTTAACCTGTTGGTTACCAAATTGACAGGGGCCTCCATAGACAAGGGAATCGGAAACAACTAAGGAGCAGAAAATGCCAAAGATTGAATTAAACCATGTTACGAAACGTTTTGGAAAATTTGTAGCGGTAGATGACCTGAGTATGGTCATTGATGACCGTTCCTTTGTCACCCTGCTCGGACCTTCAGGTTGTGGAAAAACCACCACCCTGCGCATGATAGCAGGTCTTGAGACCCCTACGGAGGGGGAGATAATCATCAATGACAAAGTTGTATTCTCCTCAGAAGCTGGCATAGATATTCCACCGGACAAGCGTGGTGTAGGCTTTCTTTTCCAGAACTATGCATTGTGGCCCCATATGACAGTCTATAAGAACATTTCCTTTGGACTGGAGAATCTGAAATGGAGCAAAGAAGAGATTAAAGCGCGAGTTGAAGAGCTTTTGTCCATGCTCAAGATCTCTGAATTTACCGCACGGTATCCTTCAGAGCTTTCAGGAGGACAGCAACAACGTGTTGCCATTGCCAGAACCCTAGCTACCGGACCCAAAGCCCTCTTTATGGATGAGCCTCTATCCAATCTTGATGCAAAGTTGAGGATGGAGATGCGTACTGAGCTGAAGCGCCTCCACAGGGAGACCGATTCCACCTTTGTCTATGTAACGCATGACCAGCTAGAGGCAATGACCCTTTCGAGCAAAATTTGTCTTATGAAGGAGGGCCTTAAGCAACAGTATGCCCCTCCCTTGGAAGTATACCGTCGTCCTGTGAATACCTTCACCGCCGACTTTGTTGGATCGCCTAACATCAATCTCACCAAGGCTGAGGTGACGGCCCTTGATCCGATCAGGCTCACTCTACCTGGAAAGATAGAGCTTGCCTTTGAGCCTCTGGATACGATGGATATTAAAGTGGGGCAAAAGGTTGTGCTGGGTATCCGTCCTGAACACGTCACCATCACCGAGGAAGCATCCATGGTTGAAGCTACCGTGCTCACCTCCTTGCCATCAGGGATGGAGACAATTGTCCAACTGAAGATGGGAGAGAGCTACTTGCACTCTGTGGTCTTTGGTGACCTTGATTTTGATCTTGAAAAAAAAGTTGGTTTGAGTTTTGCTACAGGCAAGTTCAACCTTTTTGATGAAGCGAGCACTGTTAATCTCGGTCAGGGGCTTTTGCAAAAAGCCTAGTATGACAACGATTGCCGATGGAGGACACTTTCGCTCGTTTTCGGGTTTGTGTCCTCTTTTTCTGTAGGAGTACGCTAGCCGTACAAAGGAATGATAATGAAAAAAA